>CAZZZY010000438.1:0-5670 GCA_964658545.1 uncultured Acetobacteraceae bacterium
CTCAAACTAGCACTTCATCTTCAGGCAGCACCTCTTTTAATGGTACAGCACAACTGAATTATAACCTCTATACTTCGGGGTATCGACAAGGAGCAATCCAAGCAGCGGAAGAACAAGTACTTGTGAATCAATTTACTGTTGAAACTCAGTATTTGACAACTATGTTGAATGCCGCAACTTATTACTACGATTTGCAACTAGCAGATGAAGAAATAAGAATTAATCAGTCTGCTGTGAATAATGCTCAGGCTAGTTTCAGGGATACTCAAGCTCGACTAGAGGCTGGAGTAGGTACGCAGTTCGATATGCTGCAAGCTCAGGTAAATTTAGCAAATGCCCAACAACTCCTGACTAATGCTATCTCACAGCAACGAATTGCCCGCCGTCAGCTTGCAACCCTGTTAAGTTTGTCACAGTCAGTTGATATCACTGCCGCAGATCCTGTACAATTAGCAGGTCTTTGGCAACCAACACTGGAAGAAACTATTATCCAAGCGTTTCAAAATCGTCCAGAATTACAACAATATTTGGCACAACGTAATATTTACGAGCAACAGCGACGACAGGCACTTTCACAGCTAGGGCCGCAAATTAGTTTGGCAAGCAGCTACAATCTGCTAGATCGGTATCATGATGGCATCAGCGCTACTGATGGGTATTCAGTGGGAATTCAAGGAAGTTTAACTTTGTTTGATGGAGGCGCAGCAAGAGCGAGTGCGGCTCAATCGAAAGCTAATATTGCGATCGCAGAGACTCAATTTGCTAACCAGCGCGACCAAATTCGCTTTAATGTAGAACAGTACTACTTTCAATTGCAATCGAATTTAACTAATGTGCAAACTTCTACCCTGGCTCTTACTGAAGCTAAGGAAGCTCTGGATATAGCCAGGTTGAGCTACCAAGCGGGTGTGGACACTCAAACAGACGTAATTGCTGCTGAAGCTGCCCTGACAACAGCAGAAGGTAATCGAGTCACAGCTATTGTGAATTACAATCTGGCTCTAGTTAATTTGCAAATATCAGTCACTTACAGGGCTTCGCGCTAATGTCAAATCATTGAAGAAAAGTTTGCTTAGATCCTTAGATTAGTAATCTATCTAAATGCATCTAAGCTGAGAACGACTATGGCGCAGTAATTACCGCTACTGGGCAATGAGCTTTACTCAGAATTGCATCCACTCTGTGACCGAAGAAAACGCGACCCGTAACCATTCGGATATTACTCCCGAGAATAATTAGGTCAACTTCCTGGGTTTGGGCAAATTTGAGTATTTCCCTTTCTGGGCTGTTTCCTTGAAGAATATAGATTTTGACATCAGCACCCAGATTGCGGCCAATTGCTGCTTGCTGTTCGAGCAGATCATAAGCAATTTCCTTCACTGGAGTTAGCGATCGCTGTTCGTAAAGAATATACTCAACCTGTGGCAAATTAATCACGTTCACGATCATCACTAATGCCCCTGTTTGAGCAGCGATCGTACTTGCCATCTCTACAGCATTTTTGCTATATTCTGTCCCCACTGTTGGCACCAGAATCTTGGTCAGCTTTTGTTGAGCGATTTTGCATATCTCACCTTTGGGGTGGGGTAGGTGCGACTTTACCACCATCGTTGCACAAGGCGCTTCTTGTACAACCTTATCTACAAGTAAGTTGAACAATGTTTTCTGAGGGCGTATCTGTTCAGAAGCTCCCAATACGATCAAGTCATAGTTCTTGTTCGCTTCATTCAGAATTACCTCCGCTTTACTACGCCCAGACTCCGTTTTTGTTTGCAGGTTAGTATCAGCAGGTAGCTGCATTTCCTTAGTAACAGAAGCCAGAGCTTCCTCGGCGGCGGTATCTTTAAATTGGGTTGCTGTCCGGCGGTCTTTGTTTTGAGGTTGCTTATCACTCAGGGCATATAGAGATGTCACTTCTATGGAGTTTTGGTGAGCCATGTAACCCACTAGCTGCGCTGCGAGTTGGATATTGGGACCACCGCTAGTAGGGATTAAGACACGCTGAATCTGCTTGATAAAGCTGTGGCTATCCTGCTCTTCTTGTTCCAAACGTCGAGCTTCCTCATCACTCATCACCACCTTCGACAAAGACCAACGCAAAAGGGGTGGAGCCATTAGAGAAGTGACAATTGCCACCATAACAATAATTGAGTACATCTGTGGATTCAGCACTCCCAAAGATAAACCAATGGTGGCAACGACAATTTCCATCGCCCCACGAGCATTCATCCCGGAACCCATCGCCAAACCTTCCCAATGACTCAAGCCGCCGACGCGAGAACCAATGTAAGCACCGATAAATTTGCCAACACAGGCGACAGCGAGAACAATCAAGCCAAATATCAGCGTTTGGGGGACTAACAGAGTTAGCAAATTAACTTTCAGACCAGCAGAAGCAAAGAAAATCGGCGCTAGAAAGGCTGCTGTGAATACTTCTAGCAGATGTCCAGCTTCATTACTAAAGCGGCGGGATTGACCTGCCAGAATCCCCAGCACGAAAGCACCTAATGCTGCTTCTAAACCTAATGCGTGGGTAAGTGCTGCTGCCGAAAGTGAAAGAATCAGCACAGCCGATATACTAGCGGAGATACCGCCAATGTAGTCATCAACCCACCGTAAAATCTGATCGACGATGGTACGTCCAATTGTGAATGCGATCGCTAGAAATAATATAGCTGCACTCACCGAATGGAAAATTGTCCCGAAGTCAAATTTGCCGCTACTAGCTAGACCTGAAACCACAGAAAGTAAAATCCAGCCGATGGTGTCGTCAGTCATCCCAGCCGCTAAGGTAACTTGACCAATGTCACGGCGAATCAAGTTTAAGTCCATCAGCACCTTAGCAATCACAGGTACTGCCGAAATACTCATAGCTGTGGCGATAAATAGACTGAATACCAGCCGCTTTCCTGGGTCGGCTAAAAAACTATCCGGCAATAGCCACCCCAGTCCAAATCCGGTAATAAACGGGACAAGAATTCCGCCTAGTGAAATGAGTAGAGCGGTTTTACCTTTACGAAGAATGAGCTTAAGATCCGTCTCCAACCCAGTTACAATCAGCAAAAATAACACACCTAACCAAGAAATCACCGAAAGTAAATCAGACTGTTCTTGATTTTTGGGAAAGATGTGTGCCTGTAAGTCTGGAAGCAGCAAACCAAATAGAGAAGGGCCCAGCAACACACCCGCCAGTAATTCTCCAACAACAGGCGGAAGATTAATCCGGCGCATCAACTCACCTAATCCCCGCGCGACCAGAAGCAATAGTGACAGTTGCACCAGCACCAACAGCAGCTCATGATGACCGAGAGGTTTAATTAAGTTACCTGCTACTTTCTGTGCAGCAAATACGGGGACTAACATCAGGGGCAGGTTTTGCATAATGTCCAAAGGGTGGATTACAAATTTTTAAATGGGCTGTTCAAGTAAATCCTGAAAATGTTTGCTTCCACATCGGCCTATGAGATTAAACTATCATTGTCATTAGACATCTGCCCAAAATCCCTGGTAGGCACAATTCATGAATTTTGCCTAGCAAAGATTTGGTATTATTAACAGCAAGATGATCATGCGCGATCGCTCTCAGATGTGAGTTGATCAGCAAAGCTTTGCTGATCAACTTAGGGAACTCCAAAAAATAAATTATCCAATTTCACCGAATCAAAACGACCTTCCCTCCCCCCTGCCATAAAAGCGATGGGATATTTTTCTATTTTTCAGTCCCTTATTTTCGGGCGCGAACAAAGAACTTTGTAGTATCTTCCCAAATGCCTTGCTCGGTTGCTAATTTTTCAATTTCAGCTTGGTACTCAACTTGCAACTGATTTAATTTTTCTGGTGATAGTTTTGACAACAGAGGATTACCTTTGAAACTTATATTAATTACTGTCTCAGATAATCTTCTATCCCTAAGATGCCGATAACGTCCTGATGGTTCAATCTTCATTTCGATATCTCTAAAACCTGCCTGATTAAGCAAATTTAGACATTTTTCTGGAGTCCCCAGTGGTTCAAGGATATGTGGTAACGATACGCCTAAAGCTTTAGCAAAGATACTCTTCTGAAGAGATGCCATAAAAGCAGTTTCGGGAGGACAGGTAAATGCTACAAAGCCTCCTGTTTTCAAGAAGCCATACCACTTTTTCAAAATAGCAAGAATATCAGGAAAAAGTACAATTGCCTCACAGCAAAAAACAACATCAAAACTACTATCGCTAAAGTTTAAAAATTCTGCATCTGCCTCAATCAACTCGATATTTTGTAATTTTGCAGATGCAATCTTAAGTCTTGCTTGATGCAACATTTCAGGGGTCATATCAATCCCAATCACATAGCCATCTGAACCAACTTTTTCAGCGGCGGGTATTGCAACTAAACCTGTCCCAGTTGCCACATCAAGGATTTTTTGTCCAGAATCTAGGGTAACGAATTCAAGTAGAATCTTGGCATCTAGAGGATGACGAGTACCTTCTTCATGGTCATAAGTCGTTCTACTACCATAAAATTCTCTAAGTTGTTGCTTATAACTATCGTGATCAGTCATAACCAAATGTCAAATTTTTCCACTTTATAGTAACTCTTATTGTGATCTTGAGTTGCCCAATCCTGACAGCACAAGCCGCTTTTTCGTCCACCACTGTTTACGAACAACGCATAATCCACAGTCCAGATGGTATCGGCAAATATTACATGGGGCGAACATTAGCGAAACTTCACTCTGCTTTGAACTACTGGAGATGGGATTTACCGCAGCAACCGAAAGCTTGGGAAAGTAGGTTGTACCAATACTAAGCTTAAACTCAACATAAACAAATATTAATCTATCTGGTTTTTAGATAAACTTCAGATTTATTTAATATTTTTACTTCACTTATTTCTCAAACTACTTGATAAATCTGGAGTACAGTAAAAGCAAACAATTCAAAATAATTTACTTATGTCAAAAAAAGTGAGTTCAGTAATTAATCCAACTTTCTTAACAGACGTAAATCATGGTGGAAAGAAAGAGCAACCACAGAAGATTGCAGAACAATTAGCCGAGTTTATTGATGCAGCAAAGTCAAATCTGCACATTGCAATCTATGATTTTCGTTTAACTGAACCAACCCTTGCAGAACCAGTAATTACAGCACTTAAGAATAAAGCTCAAGCGGGTGTTAAAGTCAGAATTGCCTTTGATCATGGAAAACCTGAAGCTAAAACAGTTGATCCCTTCATTGCTAGTGGTAGTGATCCAGCACCGAAAGGCACCAAAGCATTCCTAGAAAGTGTATTTGAGGGAACCCAAGTTGAAATTGAGAGCATTGCTGGCTCAAAACTGATGCATAATAAGTATGTCATCCGAGATGTGAATACCAGCGAAGCAACTCTGTGGACTGGTTCAGCCAATTTCACAGACGATGCTTGGACTTACCAAGACAACAATATATTGCAAATTTCTTCGCCGCAGCTTTGCTCATACTATGAAACTGACTTTCAGGAATTGTGGGTCAGTGGCAATATCAAAACCACAGGTGTTGGGGATGCTGGTAAAGTTTATATTGCTTCTACAGAAGTTGATTTCGCCTTCTCGCCAGGAGAGGGTCAGACTATTGACCACATTATTTCTAGCTTGATCGGTTCAGCAAAAAAGCGAATCAAGATTGCTTCCATGATGATCACTTCTCATGC
>CAZZZY010000439.1:0-5648 GCA_964658545.1 uncultured Acetobacteraceae bacterium
AATTAACAAATGCAATTCTAGCAAGTCTTTTGGCAATTACTAATGTGTAGTTTGAAGGCACGTTAGCTTGTTAATACGAACTAGCGATCGCCAGCTCACTATGTTGCAATAATACATTTTTATCCAAAATTTCTACGGAATATTGCGGTGTTACTGCCAGTAGTTTCTCAATTCTTTCTCTGGCTGCTTCCACAACTGATTCGTCTAAGCTACCCTTGCTGAGGGAATCAATGAAATCTTCAGCAATCTGATAAGTTCTTTCAAGAGATGCTGAATTGATATTGCGTGAGACAATAAACAGGTCGCAACCTGCATTAAATGACTGCGCCACAGTACCAGCTTTCATAAACATATCTGAGATCGCTTTCATATCCAAGTCGTCAGATACAACTACTCCTTTAAAACCAAGTTCCTCTCTAAGTATGGTTTTTAGGATAGCCTGAGAAAGGGTTGCTGGCACATCAGCATCTATTCTGGGAAATAAAATATGGGCGGTCATAATCAAAGGAATCTGTACTTCGATTAAAGCTCTGAAAGGTACGAGTTCTCGAAGTCGCAGGTCTTCTAAAGTTAAATTTAGTATTGGTAGCTCAATGTGAGAGTCTTTGCTGGTGTCTCCATGTCCGGGGAAGTGTTTGGCGCATCCTAAAATTCCTGATTCTTGAAGTCCAAAGTAGTAGTCACGGGAATATTTGGCGGCGATTTCGGAAGTGTTACCAAAGGCACGAGGGCCAATCACAGGGTTGTTGGGATGGGAAAAAATATCAGCTACAGGTGCCCAAGATAAATTTATTCCCAGTGATTTTAGTTCTAATGCGGTGGCTTTTGCTACTTCGTGGGCGTGCGATCGCAGCAACAATGCATGAGGAAATCGCGTAATCGGCATTGGTGTACGAATGACACGACCTCCTTCATGATCCAGAGTCATAAACATCGAATCACGTTCAGTATATTCTCGTATCTGACTGTTTAAATTATTGAAGCTTTCCAACCAAACATGATATGGAGTACCATCCAAAAAGTTTTTAGCAAAAAATATCACCCCAATCGGCTTTAGTTCACTGAGTGCGCGTTTATCATCATCGCTTAATGTAGTGCCGGAAATCCCTAGAATCAGGTGATGTCCAAAGCGTTTTAGCTCCTGCGATCCACTCATAATCTTTTACCTAACTGAGTTTTTTAATAGCAGTCTTTAAATAATGCCCTAGATATCTTCCCAGATCAGACACACGGATTCCCAAAGAAATCAACTACTTTTGAGATTACCTATTTTCGGTCAAAGGAATTACTTTTATTTCCCGAAATTTCCTACACGTAAATCTAGATGAAATACTCGCCAAAATCTATTACTAACAAGGGTATTGGTAATTTTGTTGGGCAGGTGTGCGGAGTTAAAATTTCCTTTGGCAAAAATTTTTTGGGGAAGCGATCGCACAATAACTGCCAAATGTAACAGATTGCAACGTATAATGAGAACGATAAAACCGTTAAGAAATATTGAAGGGCATTAAGGTTAAATGCGAGTAGCGATCGCGGGTGCTGGTCTAGCAGGGCTTTCCTGCGCGAAATATCTCACGGATGCAGGTCACACTCCCATTGTCTTGGAAAGCCGGGACGTACTGGGTGGTCTGGTTGCGGCGTGGAAAGACTCTGACGGCGACTGGTACGAAACCGGGTTACACGCCTTCTTTGGGGCATATCCCAATATGCTCCAATTGCTTAAGGAGTTGGGCATTGAAGATAGACTCCAGTGGAAAGAGCATACACTAATTTTCAATCAACCAGATAAGCCTGGGACACTCTCACGTTTTGATGTTCCAGATATTCCATCACCTTTCAACGTCATTGCATCGATTCTTCGCAACAAAGACATGTTGACTTGGGAGCAGAAGATTCGATTTGCAGTTGGCCTACTTCCCGCAGTGGTTCGGGGTCAAAAGTATGTTGAAGAGATGGACAAGTACAGCTTCTTAGAGTGGTTGAAAAGGCAAGGTGTTGACGAGCGGGTAACTAGTGACGTTTTTATCGCCGCATGTAAAGCGCTCACCTTTATCAATCCTGATGAAGTTTCGGCAACGATTCTCTTAACTGCACTGAATCGCTTTCTGCAAGAACGATATGGCTCCAAGATTGCATTTTTGGATGGTTCTCCCACAGAACGTCTATGCAGCCCCATCGTAGATTACATCACAGAAGGCGGTGGAGAAGTGCGGTTAAATAGCCCCTTGAAAGAGATTTTGCTCAACGCCGATGGTACGGTGAAGGGATACTTAATTAGAGGGTTAAATGGGGCAGAAGATGAAGTTGTGACGGCTGATGCTTATGTATCTGCCATTTCAGTTGACCCTTTGAAAGTCATGTTGCCTAAACCTTGGAAGCAAATGGAGTTTTTTCAAAAGCTAGAAGGTTTGGAAGGAGTACCAGTGATTAACCTGCATCTGTGGTTTGACCGGAAACTTACAGAAATTGATCACCTACTTTTTTCGCGATCGCCCCTCCTAAGCGTTTATGCTGATATGAGCAATACCTGCCGTGAATACGCCAACCCCAATCGCTCGATGCTGGAATTAGTTCTAGCTCCGGCAAAAGATTGGATTGCCAAATCCGATGAGGAGATTGTGGCTGCAACGCTTGCTGAATTGGAAAAACTTTTCCCCGACCACTTTGGGGGAGACAATCCAGCAACATTGCTGAAATCTCATGTGGTGAAAACGCCGCGTTCAGTTTACAAAGCGACCCCTGGTCGTCAACAGTACCGTCCCGCACAAGTTACGCCCATTGCCAACTTCTATCTCGCCGGAAGTTATACTATGCAACGCTACTTAGGCAGTATGGAAGGTGCCGTACTTTCTGGTAAGCTGACAGCGCAGGCAATTTCTGAGGCTCTCCCGGTAGCAAATTCCTCAAACCTGCAAACGCTCACCCGACCGCCCGCAACGAATGCTGCAACTGCCTGATTCCCCCCCGCGCATGAAAACGCTGGTCTCTGTAGACGAGTCATACAAACTTTGCCGACATCTCACAGCAAAGTATGCCAAGACTTTTTACCTGGGTACTTTGCTCATGAGTCCGGTAAAACGTCAATCTATTTGGTCAATTTACGCTTGGTGTCGCCGTACAGATGAATTGGTAGATGGGCCCGCATCTGCCATTACCACGCCAGAAACCCTAGACCTATGGGAACAGCAGCTGGAATCGATTTTTGCGGGACAACCATTAGAGAATTACGATGTCGCTTTAGTTGACACCCTCCAGCGCTTTCCAATGGACATTCAGCCCTTTCGGGATATGATTGCCGGTCAGCGCATGGACTTATATCGCAGTCGTTATGAAACCTTTGAGGACTTATACCTCTACTGTTACCGCGTTGCTGGCACTGTTGGCTTAATGTCAACGTCAGTTATGGGTGTGGATAGCACCATATATACCGCTCCGTGGCATCAGAATAAACAACCATATCTTCCCACAGAAGAAGCGATCGCTCTGGGAATTGCCAATCAACTTACCAACATCCTGCGGGATGTGGGAGAAGATGCCAAACGGGGGCGAATCTACATTCCCCTTGAGGACTTGGAAAAATTCAACTACACCGAGCAAGACTTCTTCAAAGGTGTGGTAGATGATCGTTGGCGGGCGCTAATGCGCTTTCAAATTGACCGTGCCCGCCAATTCTATACCACGTCAAATCAGGGAATTACTTACTTAGCATCAGATGCCCGTTGGCCCGTGTGGGCAGCATCAATGCTATACGGCCAGATTTTGGAGGTGATTGAACGCAACGATTACGATGTATTCAGTCAAAGGGCTTACGTTCCCCAGTGGAAAAAGTTACGCACTTTACCCTTAGCTTGGATGCGATCGCAAGTTCTTTAAATTAGTCATTGGTTCTTAGTTATTTGTATTTTATAAATTAACTAACGACCAATGACTAATGCCCAATGCCCCATGCCCTATGCCCAATTAAAAATAACTATTGACTCTTCCCAACGAGTCTGGTAACATTGATATTCGTGAGTCATGGAGAGGTGGCTGAGTGGTCGAAAGCGGCAGATTGCTAATCTGTTGTACGGCAGGCAACTCCGTACCGAGGGTTCGAATCCCTCCCTCTCCGTTTTCTAGCCTTTAATACACGGAGTTCATTGCGTGTACAAAAGTAAAAGCTAATATACGGGTAAACACTTCTACTTCCAAAGATGGATGATATGATTTATCCTTTGGAGTCTAGATGAGATGCAGCTAAATTATCCAATTAGTTTGAATCTTAATTTTAGGCTCCTAAGTATTTGAGGAGTGAAAGTGATTTATGAGAAAAATTAGCGCCATCTTAACCTTCAGTATAGCTACCATAGCAACTGGATTTCTAGTTGGGGCTTGTGGCGATACTAGTACCACCAATGGCAGTAGTGCTACCCCAGGAGTAAACTCAACTACGACAAACGGTGCTAAAGGGCTAAAAATTGGTTCCCTGCTACCGACAACAGGCGACTTGGCTTCTGTCGGACAGCAAATGCTAGGTTCTGTCCCTTTACTCGTCGATACAGTTAATGCTTGCGGTGGGGTGAATGGCGAACCAGTTACCTTGGTGCAAGTAGATGACCAAACCGACCCCAAGGCTGGTGCTGCCGGGATGACCAAACTAGCAACTTTAGATAAAGTAGCAGGTGTAGTTGGTTCCTTTGCCAGTAGCGTTTCTAGTGCAGCAGTGTCTATTGCTACGCCGAATAAAGTCATGCTGATTTCCCCCGGTAGTACCAGTCCCATATTTACTGAGAAGGCAAAAAAAGGCGACTTTAAGGGCTTTTGGGCACGTACCGCTCCCCCCGATACCTACCAAGCACTTGCATTAGCCCAACTTGCCAGGAAAAAAGGTTTCAAGCGAGTTTCTACAGTTGTAATTAATAACGACTATGGCGTTGGCTTTGAAAAAGCGTTTGTGCAAACTTTTGAAAAATTGGGTGGAACCATCGTTAATAAAGATAAGCCTGTCCGCTACGACCCGAAAGCCCAGACATTTGATACAGAGGCGGCAGCTGCTTTTGCTGGTAAGCCAGATGCAGTACTGGCTGTACTGTACGCTGAAACTGGCAGTCTGTTCTTGAAAGCCGCTTATCAGCAAGGTGTGACTAAGGGAGTGCAAATTCTGCTTACAGATGGAGTGAAATCACCTACTTTCCCAGACCAAGTTGGCAAAGGTAGTGATGGTAAATATATTTTAGCTGGAGCGATCGGTACAGTACCCGGTTCCGATGGTAAAGCACTAGCAGCTTTCAACAAGCTGTGGAAGGATAAAAAGGGTGGTGAACCAGGAGAATACGCTCCTCAAGCTTGGGATGCGGCTGCCTTATTGACATTAGCCGCCCAAGCTGCTAAACAAAACACAGGTGTTGGGATAGCCAGCAAAATTCGTGAAGTTTCTAATGGGTCTGGCACAGAAGTTACTGATGTCTGCGAGGGACTGAAGTTACTTAAAGATGGTAAAAAGATTAACTATCAAGGAGCTAGCGGTAACGTAGATGTTGATGCTAACGGCGATGTCGTCGGTGTTTACGATGTTTGGACAGTAGGAGATGATGGCAAAATTAAGGTAATTGACAAAGTTACCCCCAAGTAGAAAATTAGGAATTAGGAGTTAAGAGTAAAATATTACT
>CAZZZY010000440.1:0-5636 GCA_964658545.1 uncultured Acetobacteraceae bacterium
CAGCACTAGCTGGATTAATGGATAAGTTGTCAGCTGTATTAGTAAATCCGGCAATATCTGCTAGGCTTTTCTCAGCATTTTCTAACTTCGTTTTCGTCCGAAGTTGTCCACTTGGACCGAGAACACCTGCGGCGACTCCACGGGTAATTAGACGATTGAGTTCATTACTAACTAAATTTGCCCGCACAGCTGAATTATTCTCAAAGGGGTCTGAGCTACTAGAATAGAGAATCAAGTCATCACGCACCTTTTGTCCCGCAGTGACGGGATTGGGTATATTCAAATCTCCCCTGGCATTATTCAGAGCATTTTGACTCTGTACTTCTAGAGGCTTTAAGTTGTCGCTGAGATTATATTGAAGGTAATTTTGTAAATCTGTGGAATATGATTGAAAATCAGTCCAAATCTGACCTAATTGCCCCGTCTGAATTTGTGCCATTGCTGGTAGGATTGCCAGGGATAGCAAGGTAAAAGTAAAAATGGTAGTTTTTCTCATACACCTGTGCCTGAAAAAGGTAGACGATATTATGTAGTTATTATTTAGGGATTTCCCAGAAAGAAAATACAAACCTGAAAAACATCTAAAATTGCATAATCACTCATAGATAAGCTCCACGATTAACTACCACGTAAGTTAGCCACTAACTGACGTGCAAATGCAGAAATTGCTTCATATTTGTTGCTATGAACTTGCATCATTTTACTACGAGCAGTTTGTTCAGATGGGTTATTAGCAACTGCTGCCAATTGTTCGTAGCCTGGATAATAACGACAGAATGTATAAATACCATTATCATCTAGCAGCCATTGGCTATAAACACCTTCTTTGCGAGGAAAAAAGCTTTCTGAGGCATTACGAGAAATAACTTGGCGGGGATATTTCAATATGTCTGCAAAACTATCCACTGCAACTGGCTGAATGCGTCCAATTAATCGGGTTGTCAGGTTTTGTAAAATTTTAGATGCAGCTTTAGATTTAGCAATAGTATCAGGATCTTGTCCTGATAAGATGACTCTGATACCAGCTTTAGCACCGTTCGCACAAATTCTGCCAACTAAGTCAGAAATTTGCTCGAATTCAAATAAAATTGGTGCTTCGTCAATGAAAAATATAGAAGCTGGACTACTTAAGGCGCGTCGTAATGCTGCTGAATAGGCACTCAAAGATAGTACGGCTGCATCTTCACTATCTGATAAGTTCCTGAGAGCAAAAACTAAAAGTTGTGCATCAGTAGGAAAGCTAGATGGTGCAGAAATAGCTTGTCCCACACGACTAGAAAGCCAAAACCGCAAGCGTAGCTGAATTTGACTCAGAGCGTCTTCTACTCTGCCAGTTAAAGAACTTAGCTGCAAGTGTTCTGGTGAACAGAAATAGAGAAAATCTTTTAAGGTAGGGGTTTTTTGCCAAGCCTGAGTGCCAAATCCTCCAATCATCGCCTGTCGATATCGCTCTTTGATACCCTCATCTGCAAAGAAGGCTTCTAATGCTAAGTTGAGCAGCGATCGCACGGTTTGCGATAAAATTTGACTTTCAGTCGATGATCCTAAAACCATTGTCATTAACGCTGACTCTAGAAAACCCGTATAATCGGTGAAGCGATCGCGCTGTTGTTCTGGATCTAGCGATCGCAAGTCTGGCTGTTCAAATAAGTTATTCGATTGTTTGGAAATATCAAAGTAAGCCCCATTCCCCTCCATAAACTCTGTGTAGTCAGTGAAAGTAGATGTGCCATCAGGTTTGGGGAAATCTAACGCCACAACAGGAATGCCATGTGCCAAAGCCTGAGTTAAAATCCCTGATACCAACACCGATTTCCCAGCCCGAGTTGTCGCAAATAAAGCTAAATTTTTGTGTTGATTAAATAAATCTAAATGTACGGGTGTTCCGCCTTCTTCAGCAATCAACTCAAAACCCTGTTTATCACCCCGTTTAGTTAAAACTAAAGGCATTAATCCGGGAACTTCACTGGTTAAATATAGCTGGCGACGGTTAAATGGTGTTGCTAATAAACCTTCCCAAACTATTGGGAGAGTTTGCAGCCAGATTTTCCAGGCATATTCAGTTTCCCTAATTACCCTGGCTGGACGTTGAAAACAGTTTTCAATATATCTTGTCGCCTCATCTAATTTTTCTACAGTGGGACGATGTACCAAAATAGCGATGCTCGTATAAATCGGGACTGCACCTTCAAATAATTGTTCTTGGGCTGCTACCGATTTCTTCAACTTTAATTGAGCATTGACATCAATAGTTTTACTTTTTTCTTGAGCCATGATTGTTGTCATGTTTGACTGCTTCAATACTCGTTGCAGGGTAGTTTTCACCAATGCCGGATTTGCCGCAGTCAATTCACAAAAAATCTCTGTATCTACTACTGTTTCTCTGGCTAACAGTTCCCATAAATAGCGCAGTTGGGACGATTTATTAGGCCAACCTCCGGGTTTTTCGAGAAATGACAATGCGCCAATATAACGATTGTTAACATTAACCCAGCGACGATCGGCACAAGGTACACTAGACTCCATCAGCAAAGTTGTGCCGTGGATATTGTCTAGAAGCAATTTAGTACTAGCTAAGTCAGAACTAACTTGTTCATGCAGCCCATGTTCATCTAAAGTCATTAACTGGGGAATATCTATTGCCTGCGTATCATTAAACCTTTTCCATATCTCCTCCCACAGTTCATCAGCAGTCAAAGGCTTGACATCCAATCCCATTTTGTTAGATAAGATTTGTTCCCATCGCAGAAAACCCTGATTGTAAGCATTTGCGATCAGGGTTTCAATGCGTTGGTTTTCTACTTCTGAGAGATCACCTTTGAATTTCAACCACCACGATTCAGCTCTCACTAAAAGCTTTTCTATCCAATCATCTGCATGTTGCGAGTTTGATTCAATGGTGTAAGTGACATAAATCCGTAAAAATTTGGGCTTACGAATTCCAGAAATAGTCAGTTCTTTGACTCTGGCTCTCTCCGCCATTAACAAATATTTGATGTCTCGTGATGGCGTATTTCTGATTAGTGATGCTAATTCTTTTTGGCGCTCTTTATCCGAACTAAAAGAACCCAAGTGCAGTGTCATTCTTTCACCGCTAGGGATGTCTTTTAATCCGGCTTCAATGTTATTAAAAAGTGTATCGATTTGTTCAGGTCTTAAGGTGGTATGAATTCCCTTACAATCAAAACCAAAAACAAAGCAAAACCGATCTTTTTGAGTGCCTTTTGTCAAAAGGTACGCGCCAATATCGCGTCCATTCATGGCGACACGTAGCATTGTTGCCAAGTGTAAGGCATCTTCAAATGGTGTTAATCTACCTTCATTTCCGGCGATGCCGACGCTTTGTTTTCCGATTTTTTGCTTCATGGTTAACTTCCAGTAAGCTTTGATAACGAGCAAAACCTCTTGTCCAAGCGGGAACGCCAATAAATTTACTTAAGAAACTCCAACTCCTACCACCAGTTAATATCCACCAAGTTCCTATTCCCCAACCAGCAATTAGCACTGTCCACAACCATTTTTGAAACTCTTCTTGAAAAAGACCCCCAAAAATTCCATTGATAATAAAGTAGGAGGCTAGGGTGATTACCGTCCAAGGAAGAATTTGATCGGCAGGGATTGGCCCTAGAGAAGGTTGGCTTCCTAGAACCTGATTAACTGGACGAAATTCTTGTTCCCGCTCTTGAGACATTTGAAATATCCGAATTATTTACTGCTATCGCCAATTACAAAGCGTGTGAGTACATCAGCAATGGTAACAGCAACAACCACTAACAGGGGAGTTCTAGCGATACTTTGCCAATCTTCATCTTTACGCACTGCGTTAATCACACCAACTAGAGAGATGGCAATATAGAGTAAGTAAATTGCCCGCAATACATTAAATATCAAACTTACTGCTGTGTCGCTACCACCAGCATTTGTTCCTGAACCACTTTGTAAGGTTTTTTTGAAAAACTTTTCAGCTTCCCCAAAAAACTGCGCTTGTGCGGGGGCTGCAAAACAGTCTAACCAATATAAACTCAGGATGATGGCTGCTGCTAAAACTTGTAATAATATTAGCGATCGCCTGGGTAAATGCAACTGTTGCCCAATTTGCTGGGTGATGACTGCAATTAAGCTACCAACTAGTAAACAAAAAAGCAGGATAGGACTTTTTAGGCTGATAACGCTTACAAGTACAGCACAAGCAATCAAAAAAGGTACAGATTCAACCAGAATAAATAAGCTGGATTTTATTCCCAGCCTTAACTTATGAGATCCTTTGACAGCGCTACCAGTTAAAGCTTTGAAAAAGTTTCTCTTGTGAGAACTTTGTCTAGACATTTGCTAATGTTCCTATGGTGTACTTGAGTATTACTCGGTCTAAAATCTTACAAGTATTATGATTCTACATGATCTAACACTTAATTTATCCTTAAATTATAAAGTTCGGCAAAGTCCTATACTATACATAAGTTTGTATTAAGCTAAGTTAACAGAAGATTAATACTTATTTAATTAAGTATGTATGGTTTGCGAAATTAGGTTTCGAGCTTTTAACCAGAATTTCCACAGTCTTTCTATGTCTATACTATGATGAGTTTGGGGAATCCAGTGGAAATGCGAGACAGTGCTTGGTAGCATATGGCTCTTTAATCACTATAGTAAAATCTGAATTCCTTTTCCCGCCGGAGTTTTGGCTATTGTTTGCGTAAGTAAGTCCTATGTTTGGTAAAGTATAGACAAACTTCCGTGATAGTCTACCAGCTATTGATTCAGGCGATCGCAACGAGGTGTTCAGTCCGGAGAGTGTCACAAGATGATGCGATCGCAGTAAGTATTCATCCTCTGTGTATTAGACATCTCCGAAAAAGAATATCAAAGCCTTATGCAGTCAGGATCAATATCTCAATTTATAGGAAATACATACTTAGTTATCTGAAAGTCGGATTGCTGGTGGCCTAATACCCGCGGGTGAGAATGTTAAAAAAGTTCAACCGTCAACTATGTTATAATTAGTATAGTTGAGAAATATTTTCGGTCATGTAACTGACTATATAGACGTCTCTCCGAATCTAAATCTCTACAAACTTTGGTTCTGGAGGTGTTTTGTGTCAGTTTATATTGCCAATCTATCCTTTAGCTTAAGTGTGTCACAAACCCAGACAACATACGGATAGTATTTGAAGTTATGCCAACGGATATAATTACCCGTCCTGAATCCCTCACAGAAGATTGTTTCTTTACTTACGCCCTTGGAACTGATCTGCACGATATTCAATCGACAGCCCAATATTTACGCAGAATCAGGAAAGAAAATAAACCCTATATCGACATAGCTGTTTCTCCCAGACCGGGCTATCGGTTTGAGGTTTGCCTTATCCCTGTTGAAGGTTTCGCAAAGGAAACAATCTTGACAAAAGACGGGTTCGCCAAAGCTTTAGCGATTATTTGTGCTGTATCTAACAAAGCTAGGAAGCGATTCCCTTCAGGAAATGGACAAGAGATTGTCCGATGTCAATTTAGTAACTTAGCTGATGCAGTCGCTGTAGCAAACAGATTATCTGCGTTACCCTCTAATATGTATGAAACTCTCGCCAAGCTACCAAATGCTTTGTGAGATCGCGTCCGCTTAAAGATTTATTATTAGAACT
>CAZZZY010000441.1:0-1663 GCA_964658545.1 uncultured Acetobacteraceae bacterium
ATACAAAACGCGCTGCCTATAGAGGCAGGGGACTTAAACCCCCAAAGTTCGTTAATTTTCCACTTGTTTGAGTTTTTGAAAAATTTCATCAAGTGGTGACTCCGATTCATCAGAACAAAATTCTAAAGCCAGTCTAACTTTTCCTTTTTTCCATCCCTGAGTACTAAATTGCAAAACCTCACAATTTAATCCTTGAGTATACAAATTTACTTCCTCTGTATCTTCCGCTCCAATATATTCCTTAATTGCGGTAATCAAATCACGGACTTTAAAAGTTTTAGCAATATTTAACTTATTAAAAGTGTCTGGTTCTATAGACACAACTTCATCGTGGTTCAGTCTCTCAAATCCATCTTCCATAAAAATGTCCTATCACTAAATCTATACTTTCCAGTGATATAACAGTTCATCCGAAATAATTACCAAGAGATAATAGTAAATTTAAATGTGCCCATTTCTCCCTCTCCGCCAGAGGAGAGGGATTAGGGGTGAGGTTATTAAAAGAACCAACCATAAGAGTGCAAACCTTTACCCAAAAGATTCACACCAAGATAGCAAACCCAAACAACAACAAAGCCAGTAGCGGCTAAAATGGCGGGACGAAGCCCTTGCCAACCACGAGTGATTCGGGCGTGGAGGTAGGCGGCGAACACTAACCAGGTGATTAATGCCCAAGTTTCTTTGGGATCCCAACTCCAATAAGAACCCCAAGCTTCGTTGGCCCAAACACCACCAGCAATAATGCCAATAGTCAATAAGGGAAATCCCAGTCCGATAATGCGATAGCTGATATTGTCAAGGGTTTCGGCAAGGGTAAGACGCTGGGGTGAAAGGGGTTCGGCGGATACTGCGGTTTGAGGCTCAGAGGTAGTTACTAAATTCAAAACAGCAGTGTTAGCATTACCGTTGCCGTTGCTACTACTTTCAAAACGAGCAAAGCCATTATTTTCGGTAGGAGGGGCTGCTGGTTGAGAAATGAGTTCAGCTGC
This sequence comes from uncultured Acetobacteraceae bacterium, assembly GCA_964658545.1. Classification (GTDB taxonomy): domain Bacteria; phylum Cyanobacteriota; class Cyanobacteriia; order Cyanobacteriales; family Nostocaceae; genus Nostoc. The sequence goes on from CAZZZY010000441.1 coordinate 990, forward strand.
TTTGTGTAAGCGGTAGCCGTTGCTGCGATAGCCACCAGTACCGACAGAACTACCTTGTAGTTGGATGTTTTGACCGCGAGTGACAATCAGAAAAGCGATCGCTAATAACGCACCCACCATCAGAGCAGAATAACTCAACATCATGACGCTGACATGCATCATCAGCCAATTTGACTTCAAGGCAGGTACTAGGGGTTCTGACGTTTGCATCTGGGATGGTAATGTCATCGTCGCAAAAGCAGCGATTAACATTGCCACCGGAGCTGTAACAACTCCTACTAAGCGGCTACGGCTACTACTTTCAGCAATTAGATGGACAGTGGTAATTCCCCAAGTTAAGAAAAACAGGGATTCGTAGAGATTACTTAGGGGAAAATAACCAGCTTCTATCCATCTTGCCCCTAGTAGAGTCGCCATGCACAAATTAGCGATCACCATTCCAGCTGTCCCCAAAGCGGCTAGATAAGGCAGATTCGGAAAGGCCGCTCCTCCCCAATACACCAGCATTGTTACGAATAATATGGCAAAGGAGGCATTGTCCAGCCAGTTCTGGAGTACAACCAGATTCATAAAGTGTTCTCTCCGTGGATAATTTAAAATATGGATTCTGACTGTTCTGATCCTATATGCTTACAGGGTTATGGGATAGGGGAATTGGGAATTGGGCATGGGGC
>CAZZZY010000441.1:1673-5605 GCA_964658545.1 uncultured Acetobacteraceae bacterium
CTACCCCTTTGCCCCTTTGCCCCCCTATCTCACAGAGTTGCTCTTATTGCTTTCTGGAGCAGGTAAGGGAGTTGTGTTACTAACTTTTTTGAGTGCTATAAAAATATCGTAGATGTTACTACGACTGTCGCTGACGGCAGATGTCATCCCAATTGAGCGGGTTGCATCAAGCAAAGTTTGTTGATTGGAAATTAGAGTTGGTAAAGGGAAATTTTTCACAGTTTGTTCCACATCCAGGAAAAATTGACCATTGGTTGGATTTGGTTCTGTAGGAACTGTTTGTTGGAAGGGGATGGTGCTAGCTAGTGTGTTGTCGGGTTTGGGAACAATTTTATCAGTGATGGGAGCGCCCACTACTAAAAAGGCGACATCTCCATCTAACCAGCCGTGGGTGGCAGTTAAGGTACCATAGGGTGAAACCCAGTTAACAACGGGTTGTCCTGCAACTTTCGCCGGTTGGACTTGGAACTGGTATTGATTTCTCATCACGTCATCCAGTTGTTTTATGGATGCTTCAGCTGAATTGCGATCGCTTCCCTGTACCATGAACACCAAAGCCGCACGAAAATTATCTGGGGAACCTGCTTTTGGAGTAGTAGGAATCACTGATAAGGAAAATTCGCCTTTCATCCAACTGAGCAAATCCTTATCTAAATCGAGAGTGGTTAGAGATTTTATACCACCTCTGAGCTGTTCTGGTGCGATCGGCGAGAGGGGATTTCCTTGAGATGTTAAAACGTAATCTCCCCACAACCTCTGTAAGTTACCGCCAGATAGCATCATTAAGGTTTCTGCTGGTAGGCGGCTTTGCATTTTTCCAGCGTTGTTTTCCACCGCCAGCACTCGTTGACTATTAGGGTTTAGCCAAGAAACGCCCTGAAAACGGATTCCTTCTGCCTCTAAAGTCATTGTCCCCGCTAAAGCTTGGTTATTTTGCAGTTGAGCTAAAACTTGAGCAGGTAAAGGGCGGTTTGGAGAAGCTGCGGCTATTTTGGCTGCTGTTGGTACATTTATGTAGAACTGGCTAAAGGGTTGAGCGTTGGCAATTTTCGGAAAATTCTCAGCAAAGCCCCCTGTTGTCACTAGGGATGTTTTATTTTTATAGGCATCGATCGCTCGTTCTGTGGCTGTGGGACTATCAGTTATGACTAAAAAACGCCCATCTAGTAATGCTGCTGAGAAGTTTTCTCCTGCTTGTCCCTCACTTTGTTTGATAGCGATTCCTTGATAAATACGGTCAATCCATTTGCCTTGTTTAAGGGTTTTGGGTTGTGCCAAAATGCTTTTGGCGATTTCTGGGTTTTTCACTGGTAATACCATTACCATCGACTGCTGATCATTCGCAGCATCTTCATTAGTCGTAATTGGTTTAGGTGCAGCTTTACTCACTATTGCTGGGGCAAGAATTGCGATTGTAACGTCATTGCCTACCCAAGGGGCGATATCTTTCTGGAAGTCATAACCATTATTAGTGAGAAAGCGATCGCGTAATTCTACTAAATTTTTGTCCAGTTCTGCTTGGGTTTCTTTTGTGCCAAACTCCCGCAATTTTTGCCACTGCTGGGGATCTGTTGTCAGAGAAACCGCAAACAGGGCATCACCAGGAATAATATTTGCACCTACTAGCAAACCGCTGGAAGATAGTTGTCTCTGGCTTAACAACCAGTATGCTATAGTCCCCGCACCAATCAATAGTCCAGCAGCCGATATCGTCAGCACCAGAGACGGTTTCTTTTTTTTCTTCATCGGAACAGACACAAGAGGCGGTGCCATTGAAACCTATACCTTATACTTGCAAACTCATTACTTGCTTGATTAGTCAAGCACACCAACTGGTTTAACCATTCTTTAGGGCAGCTAATTACATGAAATTTTTCCACTCTAGATGTTGATGGTACTTCGTTAATCAAGCTTCCCTAGTCTTTCAAAAGCTGTATTTTCGACTCAGTTACCATTTTTAACACGCTTTGTTGAATTTCGTAGGACGTTTTGCTAAGGTTAATCCCTCAATTGGAAAATTTTCGCAAGTAAATCTGTCATTTTAAGCAATTTGAGAGTATAATTTGTAGCCCTTTAGATAAGAAATCATCTAAACTATCAGTGCCACGTTTGGTTTGACCTAATAAGGGAGCATCTCAGTTTTTATTATTCCGATAAAATTTTATCAACAAGAATTGAAGAGTTTTGAGGTTAGAAGTTATTTAACAACTTTCAAAGTTTTGAGGCTAGTGTCATTACAACCACTGATAAATTCCCCCATTGCTTGGATTTGTTGTAGGTAATCTAGTACGGATTTGGTGATGACTTCTCCCGGCATTAACACAGGAATTCCTGGGGGATAGGGACAGACGATTTCAGCACAGATGCGATCGCTTGTTTGTACTAAAGGCAGGGTTTCAGTGACAGCGAAAAAAGCTTCGCGGGGAGAAAAATGTAAAGTATGCTTCTGCGGACTTAAAAGATTTTGCCCATTATGACTTGTAATATTCAAGTTGATTTGGCGATGTTCTTTGGCAAGAGTGGTAAAACTTTGCACTAATTGCTCAATATCGGCTGGGGTGTTGCCTAAACTAATGATAAAGGTGAGATGTTGCAGTGAGGCAAATTCCGCCGTGACAGCAAATTTTTCATCAAGAATTTCATCTGCTTCAAATCCGGTTAAGCCTAAACCAGAAACAGTAACAGTTAATCGCGTTTCGTCTAAAGCCACAAAGCCGGGAGATTTCCCCAACCCTATGGAGAGTAAAGATAATCCAGGAATTTGGCTGATTCTGGTTCTTGCTTCATTAGCAAGTTGCAATGTGCGAGACATCAGCATTTTTCCGTGGAGTGCCATTTGCTGGCGCGCTGCATCTAAAGAAGCTAAAAGTAAATAACTAGGACTAGTAGACTGTAGCAGTTGCAAAGCTTTACTGATGCGATCGCAATCTATTCTGTCACCTTGGATGTGCAGCATGGATGCCTGTGTCATTGCACCGAGTACTTTGTGGATGGATTGTACAGTTAAATCAGCACCTGCGGCTAAAGCTGGAGTGGGTAATTCTGGATGAAAGGCAAAGTGTGGGCCGTGTGCCTCATCTACGAGTAAAGGGATATTGTACTGATGGGTAATATTGGCGATCGCACTCAAATCTCCACAAACGCCGTAATATGTTGGATAAACTGTCAACACTGCTTTAGCGTCTGGATGTTGTTGGAGTGCAGATTGGACAGTATTGGGCGTGATGCTATGGGCAATATCTAAAACTGGATCATACTCAGGATTAAGAAAAATTGGTATGGCACCGGAGAGAATTAAACCCGCGATCGCAGAAGAATGCACATTTCGAGGCAGAATGATTTTATCCCCCATGCCACAGGTGGCGAGAATTGCCGCTTCAATTCCACAGGTAGAACCATTGACAAGGAACCATGTTTGTGAAGCACCAAACAGATCAGCTGCAAGTTGTTGTGCTTCTTGAATAACGCCTTGGGGTGCAAAGAGATTATCTAAATCTGCTAATTCGGTTAAATCAGCGCGAAAGATTTTTGTACCAAGTAAATCAGCCAAGGGTTGAGCAATACCCGCACCTCGTTTATGTCCTGGTGTGTAAAAGGGAGCGTGAGGGTGGTTAGCACAGGCTTTCAAGGCATCTAATAAGGGTGTTTGGTTTTGATTCAGCATTTTTGAAAAAACGAACCGTCAATGATAAAATACAACCGCTATATCTGGGAATACTAAATTTATACGTTAAACCAATTCGCAATGACGCTCGTTCCTCGCTACCGCTACGTTCGCGGAGCGTCTCGTAGAGAAGAGAGTAATTACGTTTTGTAACGGGGATTTAGCGCAAAGTGCGGTCTTGGGGTCTCCCCAAGAGGAGCAACTTTGCAAGACAGACCCCGATACAAAACGCGCTGCTTGATAGAAGCAGGGGACTTAAACCCCCAAA
>CAZZZY010000442.1:0-1211 GCA_964658545.1 uncultured Acetobacteraceae bacterium
CAAGGCGCAGAGGACGCAGAGACAAGAAAGAGATGCTTAACCCAAGCGTATTGAATTAAAAGGATACGTCGTATGTGCCTCCACGCTCAAGCGCACGTTTGTAAGCAGGTCGCCCATGAATGCGATCGATAAATTCTTTGAGCTTTGGCCGGCTCTCGACCTCTTCGGGGAGCATGGCGACTAATTCTAGGGGAAAACTCATTTGGATATCGGCGGCGGTAAATTCATCACCTGCAAACCACGTACTTTTACGTAGTTCGCTTTCTATGTAGTCAAAGTGAAGTTTAATTTGGGGCGCGACGAATCCGCTAACAACGCTGCTATCCCCTGCCCCGAAATTGTTCAATACCACCCGCATTACTAGCGGTGGCATTGCAGAGCCTTCGGCGTAATGCAGCCAATACTTATAGCGCAAATACTCAGGCGTACCGGATGCCGGGACTAGCTGACCATTTCCGTAGCGATCAATGAGGTATTCGATAATCGCGCCCGACTCAGCGATCGCCAAGTCTCCATCTGTAATTACTGGTGACTTACCAAGTGGATGGACTTGACGCAGCGATTCTGGTGCAAGCATCGTCTTGGCATCGCGTTCATAGAATTTGATCTCGTATTCGATACCTAATTCCTCTAGCAACCACAGCACACGCTGCGATCGCGAGTTATTCAGATGATGCACAACTATCATAAAATGTCCCTCTTTTGGTAGCTTATTACTATCTGATCTCAACTAATCTCCAAATATATTATTAGACAGACTTTTCCAGCTTAACTCCCCTAATTGGCTAATTTTCTTGTTTTTAATTGGTATAAATTTGAGTTAGTTGATTTTATAGTTGCTGTATAAAAATCTAATTTGTTTCATTTATGGCTTTAGTCATTGCCGGAGAACGTAGTGGAGTGGGCAAGACAACAGTCACCCTCACCCTTTTAGCATCTTTACGTCGTCGCAATCGCCTGGTGCAATCTTTTAAGGTAGGCCCAGACTACATCGATCCAATGTTTCATCAACACGTAACTGGTCGTGCTTGTCGCAATTTAGACCCAGTGTTGACTTCTGAAGCCTACGTTCAGCAATGTTTTGCCCATCATAGCCAACTGAGTGAATATGCCCTAGTAGAAGGGGTAATGGGTTTATTTGACGGAGTGAAGAAGATTAAGGAGTGGAGAGTGGGAGGGACAAGGAAAATAACCATGCCCAATACCCAATG
>CAZZZY010000442.1:1221-5601 GCA_964658545.1 uncultured Acetobacteraceae bacterium
AGTACGGCACACATCGCGCGGCTTTTAGATTTACCTGTGGTGTTGGTAATAGATTGCAGCCGTTTATCTGGTTCTGTAGCTGCGATCGCTCACGGCTATCAATCTTTTGACCCCCGAATTAAAATAGCTGGGGTAGTATTAAATCGCGTGGGCAGCGATCGCCATCTCTCTCTCCTCAAAGATTCCCTAAAACCCTTACAATTACCCATTATCGGCGAACTGCGCCGTCAAGATAACATCACAATTCCCGATCGCCATTTGGGTTTAGTACCCACAGCAGAACTTCCCGAACTCAACGCTTTAATTGATCGCCTCGCCGATTTAGGAGATACCTGCTTCGATTGGCAACATTTATTACCCTTGTTAAAATCAAAACCTCTCCCTCATACCCCTTTTCTCCCTCATCCCCCCTCCTCTGTCAGGATTGCAGTCGCCCGCGATCGCGCTTTTAATTTCTACTACCAAGACAATCTCGATTTGCTACAACAACTTGGTGCAGAACTGGTTTTCTGGAGTCCTTTAGAAGATGATGGCATACCAAAAGATGTGCAGGGAATGTATTTTGGGGGTGGTTTCCCAGAAGTTTTTGCCCAGCAACTAGCAGAAAATACCAGTGTTCGGGATGGAGTGAAAACAGCAATTCTCAAAGGAATGCCTGCGATCGCTGAATGCGGTGGATTAATGTATTTATGTGAGCAAATTATCGATTTTGAGGGTAAATCTTGGTCGATGGCGGGAGTTTTACCGACATCTGCTGTTATGGGCGGGCGTTTAACTTTGGGCTATCGTCGTGCAGTCGCTTTGCAAGATAATCTGTTAGTGAAGTCAGGTACAACTGTTTACGGACATGAATTTCATCGTTCCCATTTAACCTTAGCTCCCAATCAGCCCCTATTTGAAACTTCTCGCTACGATTGTGACGAAAATATGGGATGCGAAGGATGGGGTTTACCTGCAAATATTCACGCCTCTTATGTGCATTTGCATTGGGGAGAAAGTAGAGAAATTCCCCAGCAGTTTATCCATCAATGTCTTGAGTTTAATAATTAAAACTTATGAATTATGAATTATTTTGACGACCTGATGCAGTCATATTCATATCGTCATTCAACTTCCGAATCAGACGGGATAACTCACGAATGATATTCACCGCAATTTCAGGAGTTTCTTCGATCGCATCATACAATTGGTCTTGGGTCAGTTCCAAAAATTCGCAAGGTTCCAAAGTTGTTGCAGTAGCAGAACGAGTTTGAGTATCAAATACTGCCATTTCACCAAAGTATTTTCCCTGATCCACCTCTGCAAGTTGTTTATTCCCAATGTGAACCTTAACCCGGCCTGACACGACAATATAGAGCGATCGCCCTTCTTCTCCCTGGCGAAAGATGGTGTAATTAGCTGGAAATGACAGTTCGTTCATCACTGAAGTGAGCCGCACAATAAAATCATCCCGCAATTCCTTAAAAATCGGGACTCGCCGGACAAATAATAAACGGTCAACACTGGTTAGCATAATTACAATTTAAACATCAAACATTACTGTAAATTTTAAACCTGAAGCCAGAGCGCAATTAGTCATAATTGAATAGGGATTGATACCCGCGTTTCTATAAACGGCTTGTTTTGTGACGGGGATTTCAACCCCGACACAAAACATAATTGCGATTTACGAATTATGTGCTGGTCCTCCTCCTCTGTTCCTATTTGGTCATCTGATTGGGTAAAATCACTGCGTCGGCAATTTTGGGTGTGTAGTCGAGTCCTTTGCTAAGACATCTGAAATCTCAGGATTGTAAAGTCTCAAATAATTCCAGTAGTTGCCAAATACTTGACGCACATAATTTTTGGTTTCATCAAAGGGAATTTCTTCAACAAACTCATCTGGGTCTTGTGTAGTTAGAGTTTGCAGCCATTTGGAGACATTACCTGGGCCAGCATTGTAACTGGCGATCGCCAGCAAGGAGTTATTGTTATATTGCTGATGGGTATGATCCAAATACCATGTACCCAGCATAATATTATCGTTGGGATTTTCAAGGTTTATTGTTTTGATATCCACCTTAATTTGTTGGGCGATCCATTGAGCTGTAGTTGGCAACAACTGCATTAAGCCAGTAGCACCAGCGACGGATTTGATTTTTGGCTCAAACCTTGATTCTTGACGCATCAGAGCAGTGACTAGCACAGGATTAAGTTTACGCTCAATAGACCACTTTTGGGTCTCTCGGAGATAGGGAAATGGATAACGGGCTTGCCAGTAGGTGATCTGTTTGCTCAAAGTCTGATATTGGGCAACTTCTGCTGGTATTTGCCGATCTTCCAATTTAGAAATTTTGTCAATTCCGATGAGATTTTCTCCCTTCGCTTGCCGCATCAACCCTTCAGTAAATTGTTCTGCTACCGTTGGCTGAATTTTATTCTGAAATTCCGTTTCCCATTGTAACCAGGCATCGCGGTCTTGACCAAGCATATACAATTCTTTGAAAGTCTCAGAACCAGCCGGTGGCAATGAACGCCCGGGTACAGTTACTTCCGGGTTCATGACACGCACATTGTCAAAGTTGCCGACATTTAGCCCCAGCATATTGGCTGCTCGCCATGCATAGTAAGAGTAGGGAAACTGACTAATTACATAGTTATAAGCAGTTTGAGATTCCTGCTGTTTGCCTAGTAAAGCTGCCCATTTACCTACCCAAAAACCTGCTCTTGGAGCCAAAATACTATTGTGATTATTGGTGACAATTGGCTCTGCCCATTGCCATGCATGAGTGTAATCTTTGGCATTAGCTTTATCTTGGGCGATTTTCCAACGGTACTCTGCGGCTTCATCAGAATTGCCGTATTTGGCTATGAGTAATTGCCACGCCTGGTTAGCTGACTTTTGATCCTTGAGAGTTTGGAGAGTTTTGGCTTTTTGTGCTAGTGCAGTCCCAGCCTGTTTAGGAAATTTACTAATTACCTGTTCAAGATAAGGTAAGCCGTCTTTACTTGTGTTTGCGGTTTCTGCTAACCGCAGTAGTGCAGTCCCAGTTTCTTCACTCTTGGGAAATTGCTGTACTAATTGTTTATAGGTAGCGATCGCTATTTCTTTGTCTTTGCCTCCCGTCTGTAACCCCCGTGCAGTCCGGTAGAGGTTGCGGGATGTTTTGGGTGCTTTGGCATAAGCATTCGCCGCTTTGAAAAATTGACTATTTTCCCAATAGCTTGTACCAATAAGTTCCCACTCTTCGGGTTTGAGGGTAGTCTGTTTTACTAGCTGATCCAAAACGCCTACTATGCCTGGTTGATCATAGGCATATTTAGCCAAAATCAATTGTAATTTTGGCTGGTTAGGATTTTCTTGCAAGCGTTTGCGAATAATTTCCCAAGTTAGAGGATTGGAAGGAAATTGAGCGATCGCTATTTCCTGTTGCTTCGGTTGGGCTATCAAATATAGTGCTTTCACCGTAGCCGCTTCTTTGGGATACAGTTTCAGCACGCTTTGCCTGAGATCCGAGGCTTTACCATCTTCGCCCAGCATATCCTGTGCCTGGGCTTGTTTCAGCAAAATATAGGGCGCGAGGATGGAATAGTCTTTATCTAATCCGTCCAGTAAAAGCAGGGCTTTTTTCGCTTGGGTTCTTTCAATGTAATCACTCGCCAAAAGATAACGAGCGCGATTTCTGTCTAGGGAAGGCGACTGCTGTGCGATCGCTGCTAATTTTGCCGCTCGTTCTGGCAAAGATTGTGATATCAGTGGAAAGACGGCTGATTGGGCAATGCTAGCATCAGATGTTTGCTGTGCCTGATTCTTACCCACTTTCAGCCATTGCCCAACGGTTTTACCAATTTCAGGTGCTGATACCATCGCCCCAGCTAAAAAGGCAAACAGTGCCGCACCCGCAATTATGGAAATTTGCTTTTTCTGTAGTTTCTTCAGCATGAATACCCGCTGAAAAGTTCCGATGAATTTCCTGAAACTTTAACACTCCTAACCATCAGTGTTACCAATTCTTAATTTTAGATTTTTAATTTTATGTAGAAAAATACTAATTTTCAATCCTACGGTTGGCAGTATTGACTACATAGCACATATTCCATACTATTACATCTATCTTTAGTAGATATTAACATTCTCCAGCACAGTGTTAGTGCCAATTCTCAATTGGCACTAACAGTTGCACAGTAGGTTTATTACTACTACGGATTCTGAGAATTTTTATACTCCTAACGGAGGATTGACAAATAAGTTAAGTTTTTTAAAAAGGATGAATAATTAGGCTGTTGCTAGCAGCACTGTGTCAGTGCCAATTGAGAATTAGCTGTAACAGTTGTACAGATAGGTTTATAGCGCTTCTCGTTTCGATGCAATACACTTTGACCTCTCTCCAAACCTCTCTC
>CAZZZY010000443.1:0-5600 GCA_964658545.1 uncultured Acetobacteraceae bacterium
GACAATGACTAAATGACTAATGACTAATCCAAAAATCCTTACAAAAAATTTAGGAGAATTAATGACTCTTTCATTTCAAGAATTAGGCATTTCCCAAGAACGTGTCGCCCAACTAGAAAAAATCGGTTTTACCGAACCAACTAACATTCAAATCCAAGCAATTCCCCAATTGCTGGGTGGTCGTGATGTAGTAGGTCAATCTCAAACTGGAACAGGCAAAACGGCAGCTTTTTCACTGCCTATTTTAGAGCGGCTGGATATTAATCAAAAAGCCGTGCAAGCGATAGTTTTAACACCAACTCGTGAACTAGCAATGCAAGTTCACGATGCGATCGCGCAATTCATCGGCAATGAAGGATTGCGGGTGTTAGCAATCTACGGTGGTCAATCAATTGACCGCCAAATGTTACAACTCAAACGTGGTGTTCACATGGTCGTGGGTACTCCAGGACGGGTGATCGATTTGCTCGAACGCGGCTGTTTAAAGCTCGATCAAGTGAAGTGGTTTGTGTTAGATGAAGCTGATGAAATGTTGAGCATGGGCTTTATTGATGATGTGGTGAAAATCCTCTCTCAAGCACCCGTAGATCGCCAAACAGCTTTATTCTCGGCAACAATGCCACCATCGATTCGGATGTTGGTGAACAAGTTCTTGCGATCGCCTGCGACTGTCACCGTTGAGCAGCCAAAAGCCGCTCCCAACAAAATTAATCAAGTAGCTTACCTGATTCCCCGCCACTGGACAAAAGCCAAAGCTTTACAGCCAATTCTGGAAATGGAAGATCCAGAAACAGCTTTAATCTTTGTTCGCACCAGACGTACAGCCGCAGAACTCACCAGTCAGTTACAAGGGGCAGGTCACAGTGTAGACGAATACCACGGTGACTTGTCGCAACAAGCGCGGGAACGGTTATTGATCAGATTCCGTAACCGTCAAGTACGTTGGGTGGTAGCAACTGATATTGCAGCCCGAGGGTTAGATGTCGATCAACTCTCCCATGTGATTAACTACGACTTACCCGATAGCGTAGAAACATACGTCCATCGCATTGGTCGGACTGGTCGTGCTGGTAAAGAAGGAACAGCAATTTCTTTAGTACAACCATTTGAGCGGCGCAAACAGCAAACATTTGAACGTCATAACCGCCAAAGTTGGCAATTGCTGTCGATTCCTACACGCGCACAAATTGAAGCGCGGCACATCTTGAAACTGCAAGAACAAGTGCGGGAAGCTTTGACAGGTGAGCGTTTGGCTTCATTCTTGCCAATTGTCAGCGAACTGATTGCAGAATATGATGCTCAAGCGATCGCTGCCGCAGCCCTGCAAATTGCTTACGATCAAACTCGTCCCGCTTGGTTGAGTTCAGACGTGGAAATTCCCCAAGAGGAATCCTCCGCTCCTAAACCCAGACTTGGTAAGCGTCGTGAATCTTCCAGCGATCGTCCCCGTTCGGCGTGGAAATCAGATAACAGCAATGGTGAAGAAAGACATTCTTCTCCCAAGCCCAAACTGCGGACAAGTGGGCAAGAGTCTTCTGCATCCCCTAGTAAAAAGATAGGTTCACCTACAGCTAGGGAATCAGCTTCTTAGTCAACAGTTAATCAATTTTGGATTTTAGATTTTTTCTTCAATCCAAAATCTAAATATAAAATTTGCAGAGTTAAGAGTTAAGAGTCAAGATTTTGACTTTAGCTCTTGACTTTTTGGCCTTTTTAGGTAACTTTTTCTACCCATTTGTAGGAGGTTTTTGAGACTTGTAACCCTACGGTGTACACGCAAGTTTTGCCGAAGCCATATCTTGATTGATAAATCTCGCACTGCGTTTCCATCCCGCCTCGGAATAAATTCCGAGCCTCATAGCAGAAGTCCACTTAAGTGGACTAAATGATCAATATCAGTCCACTAAAAGTGGACTTCTGCTATTAGCCCTGAACTTCAGTTCTGGGCGAGATATCGGTCAGCGTGACAGTTTCACTATGACAAAAATGTGGGTAGAGGATTTTTAGACTTGTGTGTACACCATAGCTTCTAGGGGAGAGGAATGGAAGTGAGGTTTTCCAGATCCCGTGAAAAGTTAGGATAAATTAAAGATGCATTCTTCGTGGTCTTATGTTCACTATTCCAGACTTAGAGCAACTACAAGCAGAGCATCCAGAATGGCAGATGGAGCTAGTAGACGGAAATATAGTTGTTATGGGGCCATCAGATTATGAGTCAGAAGAAATAGGTGCTGAGTTGGCTAGATTACTCGGCAACTGGGTACGCCCACAGCGTTTAGGACGGGTAACGGGTTCTAGCGCTGGTTTTATTTTGCCTACATTAGAAGCTGATAACGAAAAACGAAATCTCCGCGCTCCCGATGTGTCTTTTGTTCGTGCTGATAGACTGAAAACAAGCAAGCGCGACTTTGTAGAACTCGTACCTGACTTGATGGTTGAAATAAAATCTAAGTCAGACCGAATCAAACCACTGGTAGAAAAGATTCAGCTATTCTTACAACTCGGATCTACGGTCGGTATCCTGATTGATCCTGACAAATTGACGCTCACAGTTTATCGACTCAACCAAGAACCAATAGTTTTGCAGGACAACGATAAACTGACACTACCAGACTTATTACCAGGTTGGGAGCTAGTAGTGTCAGAAATTTGGCCTCCTGTGTTTGAGTAGTTCAGAAATACTACAGCCAAGAACGACTAACTAGTTCTAACTCTCCAACTTCATCGTCGCTCAATTTCCAGCCCAAAGCACCAGCATTCTGCCTTACTTGTTCGGCTGTCTTCACCCCAGCAATGGGAATAACATTCCCCTGAGCAATTAACCAATTGAGAGCAACTTGGGCAAGGGTGCGATCGTATTTTTCTCCCAAACTGCGTAGCAAAGATATGACTGGGGCAATTTTTTGCAGTCCCTCTTTCTTAAATCGCGGGTCTATTTTCCTCGCACCAGTGGGGGGTTCAGCACTATCAATACTGTACTTACCTGTAAGTAATCCCTGTGCTAAAGGACTATACGCCAAAATAGTCACACCCAATTCACGGGCAGTTGTGATGATACCTTGGCTTTCAACTTGGCGACTGAGTAAAGAATAACGCACTTGGTTTACAGCCAAAGGTACTCCACGGGCTGCCAATATTTGATGTGCGTCTCGCATTTGCTCTGCTGAGTAATTACTTACACCCACTGTAGCAATTCTGCCCCGCTTTACTTCATCCGCTAGGGCATTCATCAAAGTTTCTTGGCTTAAAAAGAAGGCAAAAGGCCAATGCACTTGATACAGGGCAATTCGCTCTAATTGTAAGCGTTTGAGGCTTTGAGTTAAAGCATCAGAGACAGATTTGGCTGTAAATCGCCACGGTAGAGGGCCAAATTTTGTGGCAATTTGTACAGGTTGTTGTGTCTGTTGCAAAAATTGCCCCAAAAATTTCTCTGATAGTCCCATTCCGTAGACTTCGGCAGTATCAAAGAAGGTAATACCAGCTTCTAAGGCTGCTGTAAAGGCTTCTTGTAACTGTTCTGGACCGTAGCGATCGCCATAATTCCAAAATAGTTTATCACCCCAAGCCCAAGTGCCTATGCACAAAGGTGTAACAACTGGGCCATTTTGCCCCAATGTGATGTTTTCCACGGTTGCAAAATTTAGTTTATTTACATTTATTTACTTTTATAGTTTATCGTTATAGACAAAATTAGGTATGGGGCATAGAACACCATAGCTCAAGCTGACAATGTTTCAAGTGTAATGATCAAGGTGTCCACAATTCCAGACTCTTGAACCAACTCAAATCTCTGTAATCCAATGTCCAAACACTAGCGTCATAAAGTTGAGCTACTGCTACAACAGAGGCATCCTCTAAACTTCCTTGCCAGTCTGGTATCTGGCGAACCATGCTGTAAATCTCCTGAAACATTTCCATGCTCACTGGTACAATCACTGTGTTCTCACTAATGACGCTTAGTGCAGTCATTGCAGCACGGCTCGATTGTTCTCGTAGCACAAACTTGTAAACTTCAAACAGCACTGGTAGCGGGGTTAGAACCTCACCAAACAATGCTGGTAACTTACTAAAACCCGCTTTGCATTCCTGATGATAGTCATCTTGGACAGAAACCAAGGCAATCAGGGGGCCTGCATCCAAAACGAGACGCTTCATCCTTGTATTAAATAGTCTTCATTTACTGAAGCATCTGTAGGGGCATTTTCTACGATTCCTGCCAGCGATAGTAGGTTTGAACCATTTTTAGGGCGTAACTTTTCCGCCAGTGCTGCCTGTACAACACTAGATGGGTTTTGCTCTGGGTGATCTTTTAAGTATTGGTCAAGTTGTGTCCACAACTCATCAGGAATATAGAGTGTGCGTTTCATTTTATTAGCCTTTGGAGGTACAACACTAGTTGTACCCTCATTGTAATTGCTAGGGTGCGATCGCCTACCTCTTAAAATTCGGTTTCAGTAACGATAGTAAGCTGTTACGCAGCCAAATTTAACAAACAGCATTACCTTTATATTTAATTTTGCGCTTCCATTTAATAATAAACTTCTACGCAGCTTAAGAATTGAGGGAGGCTAATAACCTCCCTTTTATGATAGTTGAGTGTATTTAATTTTATTTATGAATTAGATGATTTCTCCTGCTTGGCTTTTTTGATTAATTCCATGTAGACATTAATCTCACTAATTTCTAAATCATGCTCAACTCTAGTTACTTTCCATCTTTCCTTTTTTAGGTAAACTTCCTCTCCTACTCTGGGAGTAAATTGGAGATCGTAGAACTTTTTGAGAAAATCTTTTTGATTTTCTTCCCATAATATTACTTTGACTACTTCTTTGTTCATTGCTTATGCCTGTTTTGTTACTAGATGAAGGTAAGTAGTTTGAGGACATACATACAGCAAGTTTATCTTACTAATTCAATGTAATAGCGTAGTTAAAACCACAATTTAACATTGATATGCACTTTATGAATAGCATAAGCGAAAAATCAAGGATTTGGCGTTTCATTACTATTAAGTTCAGCAACCAATTTTGCCGCCGCAATTAAATATAGTGTAAAAGCCGCATATCCATTCGGACAGAAAGTTTTGATAATACCTAAATCAATCTGAGAAGCTAATTTCCATTGAATTTGAAGCGGACGTTGATTACTATTCTCTTCAGAGAGATAAGTTGATTCTGCAATAGCTTTATCTAAAACATCTTTTGTACCGTCTAAATCCTCTAAATCTTCAAATTGTTCAAGCTCTACACCTAAAATATTTGAAATAGTTTGAGTATCAGCCAGCAACCACGTCTCAAAATTTCTAATCGCTAAACCTCCCGCACTACGATTATTGATTGGTTGCTCGTTGACAAAACGTTAGAATTGGAGTCCTCCGCTACCAAATCCAGCTTTGGTAAAGTCATGAGCATCTGCCCATACCACCAAACCCAAAAAATAATACCCTCAAGTTACTGAGGGTTTTTTAAAATATGGATTTAAGTTTTATCGCAAATAAAGGGTTTAAGACCCCTACGTCTACACGTAGCGCCAGTTTCAGACGGAGATTTAACGAACTTTGGGGGTTTAAGTCCCCTGCCTCTATAGGCAGCGCGTTTTGT
>CAZZZY010000444.1:0-5591 GCA_964658545.1 uncultured Acetobacteraceae bacterium
ACTCAACCATTTAGGAAACAAGTAACCATACCAATATTTTAAAGTTGGATTCAGCACTGTTAAAGCTGATTGCTGCTCCTCTTCAGATGGTAATGATTTAAGTTTTAGCCAAACTTCAGCATCTTGGAGCATTTGTTGCAAAAACAGGATGACAAATCTTTTAGCAGTTAGCGAACCCGGTTTGACATCTTTCACCCAGCGATTTATCTCTTCTAACCTTTTCGTTAAACCAGGATCTATAACAGATGCTTCCTCTATGAGTAATCTTAATTTTTTTTTAATTTCTTTAGCTTGCAAATAATGATAAACCTCAAAACTGGAGTTGGTAGCTGGAATTTTTAAGATTATTTTATCAGTCTAAGCGATAGGTACAAAAATCTACCATTTTGAGATTGAAGATGTAGCGTCAAGGTAGACTCTAGTCTGTGTCATCCTAAATATCTGCCAATTTCTCTAGTAATTCTTCAGCTAAATCCAACAACTCAATTTCATCAATATCATCACTAGTTCCACGATTACTTTCTCCACACGCCACATTAGCAGCCAAAACATTTTTCACAGCAAAAATCCTGTCTTCTTCCTCTGAAAGACTCAAACATTTTTCCAACTCTCCAGCAACTTCTTGGATTGTCCTTTTACCCAAATACTCTCTCACTTTCACTGCTACCACATCGTCACTTTCCAGCAGTTTTACCAAAGCTGTTCTCAGTCCATTATCCTGACTCGAAAACTTCTTAATGGCTAGATGCACATATTCCCGCACGCTCATGTTTACCGCTAATGCCTTTTGTGCAACTACATCTGGTACATCTACCAGCAATATACCTTCGTTATCACTGGCTTGATATAATTTATCCCCTTGCTTGACAGCTACCAGCAAATCTGCACCCAAGGCGTGTAAATAGTGCAACACTGATTCCAACTCATGTTCCTTTAATGCCGATTCCAGTTTAGACACCGCAGCTTGCTTAACTCCCAGTTTTTCTGCTAGCTGCGCCTGAGTCAATCCTGATTTATTACGTATTTCCCGCATGGCATCAGTGAGATAAAGGCGCAGGTACTCTAACTTTCCCGCCAAAATCACCTCTGGTTCGTCGCTGACTTTTTGCTGCAACCAAGCTTGAAAATTAGGCTTTTTCATTATTTTTCCCTCTGCTGCAATTCCCGCAATCTTACTCTTGCAGGTTCTTTATCTCTATCTTTGATAGCGTTGTCGTATTTCTTCATAAAGGCGTGCAGCACCACAAACCTCTGAGGAGTAGCAGCTGTTAAGATAAACCGGGGATTATGTTCGCTCTTAGTCATGCGTAACTCATACAAATCATCTTCCAGTTTCTCAAAAATGCCACTGGTAAGTGAAGCGAGTCCTTTATCGCACAGGTAGCCAAGATTAATTTGCAGACGCTTGGTTTCGGAAGCACTCAGTAACGGTTTTGGTGGATTTTCTGGTTGCTCCTCTTCGGGAATCATCCTGATGAAAAAAGCCAGCAAATCTTTGGGTATTTCCCCATTGGTATCTAGATAAAGTTCCCAAGTCCAGGTCACTTCCTACCTCATAGTATAGTATTCCTTACAAGGAATGTCAATCTTGTTATTCTTTTAAAGGAATATCATCTAGAATCAGTAAGTGCAACTTAGGTTATAAAAATGGTGCGTTAGGCAAAGCCATAACGCACCCTACTGTTGAATGGTACTGACGAACTCAACTCAATTGTTCAAATTTAAATTTCCCTTTAATGAACTTGTTAAAGTATTGACCTTTTGACGGTGCATTATCTAAGTCTTCCTTGACACTGGGAGGGACTTTGAAGTACTCGTAAACACTTCCACTATCAAATTCAATAGTTAGTGTTTGAGTTGCTGAATCATGGCTAAATTGCTTAATAACGCTGCCTTCGGGCTTGAGTAATGGGAAGGCGATCGCATCCCGAATACTGGCACAATCAGTTAATAACATTACCAACCGATCGATCCCAATCCCTAAACCACCTGTAGGCGGCATACCGTATTCAAGGGCTGTCAAAAAGTCTTCATCTACACCTTGGGCTTCTAAGTCGCCAGCAGCTTTTCTTTCAGCTTGGGCTTCTAGGCGTTCTCTTTGATCGATGGGATCGGTAAGTTCTGAGAAGCTGTTCCCAGTTTCTCGCCCGACGATAAATAACTCAAATCTTTCCACCAAACCAGCTTGAGAACGGTGGGGTTTTGCTAAGGGCGAAATTTCTACAGGATAATCAATTACAAAGGTAGGTTGAATTAAATTAGCTTCTACCTTTTCTTCAAAAGCTAAATTCAGTAACTTACCAATTGATTTGGCTTCATCTACACCAGGAATATTAGCATTTTTACTTGCTGTTTTTGCTTCTTCCAAAGTTTGGAAAGAATTGAAATCCAAGCCAGTAAATTCTTTAACTAAATCGTGCATTGTCACCCGCCGCCAAGGTGGTGTTAAATCTATAGGTTCCCCTTGGTAGGTAATTTGCAGCGTGCCAAGTACATCTTGGGCGACAGTGGTAATAATCCCCTCAGTCAACGCCATCATATCGTTGTAGTCGGCGTAGGCTTGGTAAATTTCAATCGTCGTAAATTCGGGATTGTGTCGAGTTGAAATTCCCTCATTGCGGAAAACCCGCCCCAATTCAAAGACCTTTTCAAAACCACCCACAATTAACCGCTTGAGATGAAGTTCTGTGGCAATTCGCAGATACAACTCCATTTCTAAAGTGTTGTGGTAGGTGATAAATGGACGCGCATCTGCACCCCCAGTCTCACTTTGCAAAACTGGCGTTTCAATTTCTAGAAAATCCCGTTCTTCTAAATAACGACGAATCCCAGCTGTAATTTGGGCGCGACGGCGGAAAGTCTGCCGCACTTCCGGGTTGACAATCAAGTCAACGTAGCGCTGACGGTAGCGTTTGGCAACATCCGTTAATCCATGCCACTTATCGGGTAGGGGCAACAGGGATTTAGTGAGGATAGTATATTGTTTAACGTAGACAGATAACTCGCCCTTTTCAGTCCGTTTAATAGTACCCTTAACTCCCAGGATGTCACCTGCATCGGTGAGTTGTTTCAAGTGATTGAAGGCATCAGCATCAATATCTGCCATGCTTTCTTGGATGCGATTTTTATCCAAATAAAGCTGAATTGTGCCAGTTTCATCTTGCAAGGTGAAGAAAGCTAGTTTACCGAAAACGCGACGCGCCATAATGCGTCCGGCGATCGCAACTTCTAAATCAACTTCTTCCCCACTGGCTAAATCGGCAAACTTTTCTTGCAACTGCGCTGCATGATGGGTAGATTCCCAACGATAGGCGTAGGGATTAGTCCCTAGCTGCTTGAGTTGTTCTACTTTCTCCAGCCTTGCGGCCCGGATATCTTCTTCCGACATATTAACGAACTAAATAGGGCAAGATTCATTATAGATGCTGTAAAAGTTGAGAGGAAGAGATATTTGGGCTTTGCAGATGATCATATCTGAGTGCGATCGGTACGTTGGAGCAATACCATGTTCACTCGGCACCTGAAGCGGGAACCATATTTACAATAGCCATTCCAGTGAAATCGCTAGTTGAGTAGCGGTTAAGAACGGCTCGCCCACTCCTGCTTTTTTTGCAAACTCTAACTTAAGATGCAACATTTAGCTTCTCTGTTGTGCCAGTTTAGTAGTGTCCTGCTTATCTGCCTGATTTCTACTCCCGTCCTTGCTCAAATTGTTCCCGATTCCACACTTCCAGTAAATTCCCAGGTTACTCCACGCTGCACAAACTGCACCATTAATGGCGGCACAATCCGAGGCGTGAATTTGTTTCACAGTTTCCGCGAGTTTTCCGTTCCCACAGGTGGCGAGGCGTTTTTCAATAATCCGCCTGGAATCCAAACTATCTTCACGCGGGTGACTGGAACCAATTTGTCCAGTATTGATGGGCTGATTCGTGTCAACGGGATTGCCAATCTGTTTTTGATCAATCCCAACGGGATTATTTTTGGTAACAATGCCCGGTTAAACATCGGCGGTTCCTTTGTTGCCAGCACTGCCAGTAGTTTAAAGTTTCCCAATGGGAATGAGTTCAGCGCCACCCGTCCCCAAGCACCACCGCTACTAACCATCAACGTGCCATTAGGATTGCAAAGGGGCAGCATTCCACCTGATTCTACGATTGTGAATCGGGGGAATCTTACTGTCGGACAAGACCTAACCTTGGAAGCGAACCACCTCGATTTGCAGGGGCAATTGGTGGCAGGCAGAGATGTCACCCTAAACGCTCAAGGGACAGTACAAATTCGGGATAACGTTACCACTCCATTTATCGCCAGTGCAGGCAGAGACTTAACGATTCAAGGGAATCAGAGCGTTGATATTTTTACCCTGAACAATCCCCAATCCCAGTTTCAGAGCCTCGGTAAATTGAGTCTGGTTAGCAATGGCACGATTTCAGGTGATGCCCATTTTTTTAGCGGTGGTGATTTCCAAATCCGCAGTCAATCGGGACAACCTGCCACTTTCACCAGCCTGTATGATCCCATTATTAGCAGTGCAGGAGATGTGGATATTGCGGGTGGGTATACTGGTGCATCTCTACTTATTGAGTCATTGGGCAGTGTGCAGATTCAGGGTAATGTTAACATTACAAACCCTGATCTAGTTTCTACCTTTGCGGGGAGTGATGCCATTTTAAGCACCCGTCCGGGGTTAATTATCCGGTCTGGGCAGACGAATCTGATTTATGGCGGCAGCAATCAAAACAATCCGCCTGCTTACACAGGGAGTACAGTTCCAAGTGGAATTACGCTGACGGGCAATGTGATGATACAACCGTTTAATAACGTTGGGGGAGTCGTTAGCCTGGTTGCTGGCACTGGAGATATTAACGTTGGCAGTATAGATGTGTCCAATCAAACCGGGGGAGATGGGGGAATGATCGCTCTCTCTACCAATAATGGCAACCTCACCACCAATGGTTTGTTGTACTCAGCATCAAGCTCAACAACTGGCAACACTGGCAATGGTGGGACGATCGCTCTCTCTACAACCAATGGCAACCTCACCACCAATGGCACTTTCTACTCAGCATCAGGCTCAAATAGTAGTGGCAACAGTGGCAATGGCGGGGCGATCACCCTCTCTACCAACAATGGCAACCTCACCAACAATGGCTTTTTGTACTCAGCATCAGGCTCAAATAGTAGTGGCAACAGTGGCAATGGCGGGGCAATCTCCCTTTCCAGCACCAATGGCAACCTCACCAACAATGGTTATTTGTTCTCATCATCAGGCTCAAATAGTGGCAACAGTGGCAATGGCGGGGCAATCACCCTTTCCAGCACCAATGGCAACCTCACCAACAATAATAGCCAGTTGTTCTCATCATCAAGCTCAACAACTGGCAACAGTGGCAATGGCGGGGCAATTACCCTTTCCAGCACCAATGGTACTCTCACCAACAATAGCTATTTGTACTCATTATCTAGTTCAACAACTGGCAATAGTGGTAATGGCGGGGCAATCACCCTTTACAGCACTAATGGCGACCTCACCAACAATGGTGATTTGCAATCAGGCTCCATGCAGAGTGGCAATAGTGGCAATAGTG
>CAZZZY010000445.1:0-5584 GCA_964658545.1 uncultured Acetobacteraceae bacterium
TGAAGGTTGAAATCATCAATCTTCGTCCCAAATTTTACCACCTTGAAAGGGCTAGTACTAGGGGATTTGACCCTAACTGTTACTGTGATAACTGATAACTGTTCAACGACAGATGTGGTTTTCCACATAAACTATATTTTGTCTTTCCTGTCAATGCGTAAGTCCTAATAAAATTGATATGGATTTGTTACAAGCGAGAAAAATTAAATTATTGGCATTATAGGAATTCGGCTTGAATTTTGAAACCATACTGAGACTAAAATGCATATCCAGTAAGGATTTATCTCTAAAATCCGTTCAGAAATCAAATAGGAGTCCTATAGCAAAATTCATGAGTTTAGTGGTTCAAATTTGAGCTTGTCTGATGTAAAATCTGTTTTATAAAAAGTTATGTTAACAACTGTTGAAATTTATGTGTATGTAAAATGCGCGTTTTAACAGTTTTTTGACCCCACTTTTTCAGACTTTGTGAGAAATCTGGGACAGAAATCAACCTATTTGAACTTTAAAATCTTATGAGGAGTAATTCAGTTGTTTCTGTTCTAAAAGTTAAATTTAGAAATATATCAGAGTTTGGTGCCGTAGAGATAATGAAATCATTTATCAAAAAAGAGCCAGAAAAAACTCATGTCATCTTCATTGCCAACTCTTACACTCTCAATCTAGCCACTGACAACCCTGAATACCGAGATGTTTTAAACAGTGCTAACGTCGTTTTTGCAGACGGTACAGGGGTTATTTGGGCAGCTAGACTGCGCGGAACAATTTTATCAAGCAATCTCGTTGGTACTGATTTAATCCCTAAATTTTTTAATGAGACAAGCAATTATGGTTATCGGTATTACTTACTTGGTGCAGATGCCAGTACTATAAAATATGCAGCAGAGTATGCTTCTCGACAATTTCCAGGTTGGACATTAGCAGGATTTCATCATGGTTATTTAGGAGAGGATGAGACTATCAAGGTAATCGGAAAGATCAACTCTTTACAACCTCACCTGCTGTTAGTTGGGATGGGAAATCCTTTACAGGAATACTGGCTTTACAAGAATGAACAAAGATTGAAAGTTCCTGTATGTGTTGGTGTTGGAGGACTCTTTGATCATTGGGGTGGAAACCTGAAACGCGCTCCATTATGGGTTAGACGATTAGGACTGGAGTGGCTGCAAATTTTACTTCAGCAACCAGCTAAAAAGTGGCGGCGTTATCTAATTGGTAATCCCAAATTTATTATCCGAATGTTTTTTAGTCGTGACTGAGAAATAAATAAGTAGATGGTAGTGACCGCAAGTCTTATATCCTAAATGATAGAGCAAGAAGCCCAAGATGCCGAAAAAATGGAGATTTACTAGCGAAATTATACAGGATAATGAAATGATATCAAGCTCAGTTAAACCTCTTCGCTGGTATTTAAAAAAAACTGCGCGTTCTGGTATGTGTTTGGCATCTCTGCCATTAAAACAATTACTTTTGAATAACAATCAGTCTAGTTATTCACCAGTGCGTGTCCTCACTTACCATCGCTTTGGTAATGTAGAACACGATCCATTTTGTATAGAAATGAAAGATTTTCAAGCCCAAATGGAATGGATTGCACGGAAAAATTTGGCTGTATCCCTTAGCGATATAGAGAGTTTTGTAGCGGGAAAAAAAGACCTTCCCAAAAATGCAGTTTTGATTACTGTAGATGATGGTTATCGGAGTGTTTATTTGAAAGCGCTACCGATTTTCAAGCAATACTCAATACCAGCAGTTGCCTTTATCACTACAAACAATATTGATAGTAGCGGAAAGAATTACACTATAAATAGTGAAACGATAGAACCTTATTTGACATGGAAAGATGTTGAAGCTCTTGCGGAAGCAGGTGTGACTATTGGTTCTCATGCTAGTACCCACCGTTCTCTGGGGAAAATGAGTCTAGATGAAGCCTATCAAGAGACTGTCATGTCCCGTGAAGCTATAGAAAAAAACTTAGGGGTTCAGGTAACAGCTTTTGCATATCCCTTTGGTACATTGGCTGATTTTAACAATTCTACAACCCAGATTCTTAAGAAAAGCGGCTACAAGTTGGCTTTTACTTCCCAACACGGGGCTATTAAACCAAAACTTGATCCTTTAGTTTTGCCGCGTGTCAAGGTAGAAGGTGGTGAACCAATGTGGATGTTTCGTATGCTTGTTTATGGTGGTTTAGATGAATGGCGATTTATTGATAAAATGCTCTGGCGATCGCAGCAAAGTCCATAGATTTACTTACAATTGCCCATTTTGGCGCTAAAGCTGTCATGAGTCATTTGTCTTATGCATTACAAAGGACAAATGACTCATGACATCCGCTAATTCTTCTTGACAGCAAATATTGTATGGGCTGCCCCCTTCTGTTAAAATCAAATATACCACTAGGATTAAATACTTACCGGCACCAAAATTCAGGCTAGTCCGACGAGTAGCAACTTATAAGACAAGGCAGGAGAGAGAGGCAAAGGGCAGCAGGGAAGAAGTATGAATGAAAATTTTATTTCTGGGTCAAAAGCCCAGTTCAAAAAGAAGAATTGTATTGAGCGAAAAGTGCCACGAGATATAAGGTATCTACAGCTTAAATCCCACACTTTTAAACGTGGCTTACTTCTACCTCCTGCCTCCTGCCTCCTGCTTCCTGACTCCTTTGTTGCCTACCCGCTTGGTGTCTTATAAATGTGCTAGGTAGCAAGAACACAGGATAAACCAAAGGGGTAAACTCCTGGCTTCAGAATCTGCTGTGTGAAAAAATATTGACACAATTTTAGTATTTTAGAGGAGATTTATGACAACTAAGCCGGAACGCGTGGTACTGATTGGAGTAGCCGGAGACTCTGGATGCGGGAAATCTACGTTTTTGCGTCGTTTGATCGATTTGTTTGGTCAAGATTTAATGACAGTCATCTGCTTGGATGATTATCACTCATTGGATCGCAAACAGCGTAAAGAAACAGGGATAACGGCACTAGACCCCAGAGCGAACAATTTTGACCTGATGTATGAGCAAATTAAAGCGCTCAAAAATGGTCAAGGGATTAATAAGCCGATTTACAACCACGAAACTGGCTTGATTGATCCGCCAGAGCGGGTGGAGTCGAATCACATTATAGTTGTTGAAGGACTGCATCCTTTATATGATGAACGGGTGCGATCGCTAATCGACTTCAGTGTTTATTTTGACATTAGCGATGAAGTCAAAATTGCCTGGAAAATCCAGCGAGATATGGCTGAACGCGGTCATCGCTACGAAGATGTCTTAGCGCAAATCAATTCTCGCAAACCTGACTTTGAAAAGTTTATCGAACCACAAAGAGAATTTGCCGATGTAGTTCTTCAGGTATTGCCCACAAACTTGATCAAAAACGACACCGAGCGCAGAGTCTTGCGGGTACGTATGCTCCAACGGGAAGGTAAAGAAGGCTTTGAGCCAACCTACCTATTTGATGAAGGGTCAACAATTAATTGGACTCCCTGTGGACGTAAACTGACCTGTTCTTATCCTGGTATGCAATTATACTACGGTTCGGATGTTTATTACGGACGCTATGTCTCAGTACTAGAGGTGGATGGTCAATTTGACAACTTAGAAGAAGTAATTTACATCGAAACCCATCTCAGCAATACATCCACCAAATATCAGGGTGAATTGACTCACTTGTTACTCCAGCATCGCGAATACTTAGGTTCCAATAATGGTACTGGTTTCTTCCAAGTGCTTACAGGTTTGAAAATGCGTGCTGCCTATGAGCAGTTGACAGCTACGGAAGCAAAGTTAGCGGTTCAGATTTAAAAGTAGCAGAGTTTGTGGGGGCACTTTTGGGTGTCCCCTTTTTTGTGTTATTAAATACATTTTAGCCGTAAAATAACTAGCATAAATTTATCTTCTTTACACATACTTAACTAATAATTATTGGTTTTTATCAATCTTAAAAAGATACTAACTACTGAAGTATAAATATTGTTATGATTTCATAAATTAATGTGAGTTCGACTGCTTATGTGGTGTTCGCCTAACGAGCTGAATCAAAAGACCTCTGAGGGGTTTTACTACCTAAAACCTTCCCTCTCCCAGTCAGAGAGGGACAGACTGGAACTAAAGTTCCAGCCTGGAAGAGGTTCATCGAACTCACATTAAATTTCAGTAGTTGAACTAGATACCACATTTAGTCAGCGAAAAAACTCAAGTCAGGAGGAATTTCCCTTGTCTCGTCGATATTTATTTACCTCCGAGTCAGTCACCGAAGGTCATCCAGATAAAATCTGCGACCAGATTTCTGATACCATTCTAGATGCCCTACTGACACAAGACCCCAGCAGCCGTGTTGCGGCTGAAGTAGTAGTTAATACTGGTTTGGTGCTAGTCACTGGTGAAATAACCACCAAAGCCAATGTGAATTTCGTCAATCTCGTCCGCAAAAAAATTGCCGAAATTGGCTATACGAATGCTGATAATGGCTTTTCTGCTAACAGCACCAGCGTTCTGCTGGCTTTAGACGAACAATCACCCGATATTGCCCAAGGTGTTAACGCCGCCCACGAAACCCGCCAGCAAGATAGTGATGAACTATTCGACAAAATTGGTGCAGGTGATCAAGGTATAATGTTTGGCTTTGCCAGCAACGAAACACCAGAACTGATGCCCTTACCCATCAGTCTTGCCCACCGCATTGCTCGCCGATTGGCAGCAGTCCGCAAAACAGGTGAATTATCATACCTGCGTCCTGACGGCAAAACCCAAGTAACTGTGGTTTACGAAGATGGACACCCCGTAGGGATTGATACCATCTTGATTTCCACCCAACATGCAGCCACTATTGGGGAAATCACAGAGGAGGCGGCTGTCCAAGCCAAAATTAAACAAGACCTCTGGTTAGCAGTAGTCGAACCTGTTTTTGGCGACATTGACGTTAAGCCTAATGATCAGACACGTTTTTTAGTCAACCCCACTGGCAAATTTGTCGTTGGTGGCCCTCAAGGAGACTCTGGTCTGACAGGACGGAAAATAATTGTTGATACCTACGGTGGTTATTCACGGCATGGTGGCGGCGCTTTTTCTGGCAAAGACCCCACGAAGGTAGACCGTTCTGCTGCTTATGCGGCTCGCTATGTGGCGAAAAATATTGTCGCTGCCGGATTAGCTGAAAAAGTTGAAATCCAGCTATCCTATGCTATTGGTGTAGCGCGACCAACAAGCATTCTGGTGGACACCTTTGGCACAGGCAAAGTGGATGAAGAAACCTTATTGGAATTAATCAACCAACACTTTGAACTGCGTCCGGCTGGGATTATCCATGCTTTCAACTTACGCAACTTACCAGGTGAACGAGGCGGACGTTTTTATCAGGACGTCGCGGCTTACGGTCATTTTGGGCGGGCTGATTTAGACTTGCCTTGGGAACAGACCGATAAAGCCGAATTGTTGAAGCAAGCAGCAAAGGAGTCACTTTCAGCAGTAGTTGCTCAAGCAGTAACTTAGACTTATCCGCGACTGCAAAAACTTAGTTTATATAAGTCAGCAACTCAACCCTAAAGGGATTGAGCTTGTAAGAGAAATCAAGCAAGGTGT
>CAZZZY010000446.1:0-3299 GCA_964658545.1 uncultured Acetobacteraceae bacterium
GATCAGATTTGGAATTGGTGGTGTTGGGGGTGAATCAGGTAAGAACAAACCATGAGTAGCGATGAGCATGATGTGGGGACACTTACTAGTAGTTAGATGGGTTTCTAGTGCTTCTGCTCCCAGATATAAACGTGCATTTAACAGCTTTTGAGCAACAATTTCACCCAAGAATCCAGTACTCTGAGTACGAGATAGACGATCGCAACCAAATATTGCCAGTAACTTATTTGTTTGTCCGTGTGCCTGTTCACTTGCTAAATCAAAATCAGGATCGGCTATGATCAAAGGTACATCCGCAGTCCGTTCAGTCTTAATCCCAGAGCGCAGAATATCCCGCCCAACACCTAAATATGAAATAGTATATTCATCCATGAGCAGGTGTTTACCTGTTTCATCAAGGGGTAATATCTGAAATGGCAGTAAGTTCAAATTGCCGTCTGTTGCAAGTATTAGATGTTTGTAGCCTTCGAGTGCCTCACGGAAATTACCAAACAGCAGTTGACACAGTTGAATTGCTGTGCTTAGGTCGTATTCTTTAGTCGGTAATTTAAGTATAGATGCCCAGCCTAGTGTTTTTTTGCTAGAGTCAGATAATTGCAGACGTAACACTGAAATTAGCTCATCAATAACTTCAGCTTCTCCTAAATCGAACATTTGTACTGCATCTGGTAATCCCGCTTTTAAGACAAATGCTAGATAACGTGCCCGATACCATTGTGTTTCACCTTTAGCTGGAACTGCTTGAAAATTGAAAAAATCGAAGCGGACAAATTCGACTAAAACCGAATCAATTGGTAATGCCTCAGCCACAGCAAAACGATCAGGAAGTTGTTCAGATAGTTGAATTTCCGGTACTTGAGCAGCTAGTTGTTTTTGTAAGTCGTTGGATTCTGCCTCCAGTTGTGCTAGTTTCTTTTGAAAATCTGCAAAGTCTTGTCTTTGAGCCGCAGAAACAGTTAGATTGACTAGCTGTGCATTTAACTTACTGAGTTGACTAAACTTTTCTTTAAGATGTGGATAGCGATCGCTATAAAGGGCTTCATTTTGAGCAGCTAAAGATGTTGCTGTTAAAGCTTTGCGTTTGAGGACAAAATCTAAGGCTGCTTGCAAAGCACTTTCGGAATTAGAGAGATGCTTATAGACTAAAGAAAGAAATAAATTGAAATTACCTCTAAGTTTTTCAATAAAAGCGAGGCGATCGCTTTCGGAACTGAAAGCAAATATACTATTAATCATTAAGTCATTGATACAGCTTGCCTGTATGCGATATGACAAAGCATCACTATAGCGTTCCATAGCAGCTAATACAGTTGCTAGATTATTTAAACTGAGGGCAGTATCAGGATGCTTATCCCCCAATAAGTGTTTTCTCATAGATAAAGCTTCTAGATACTTCTGTTCAGCTTCTTCATAACGCCCAAGGGATAAATATATTAATGCTAAATTATTAAGACTGTTGGGAATATCAGGATGTTCTTTGCCAAACAAAGATGTCCTAATTTTTAATACTGACAAGTGCAATTGTTCAGCTTCAATGTAGCGTTGCTGACTACCATAGATAGTAGCTAAATTATTCATGCTAGTCGCTGCTTGAGGGTGTTCGTCACCAAATACACTTTTAACAATCGCCAAAGCTTCTAATAATAACGATTCGGCTTGTGAGTATTTAAATTGAGCATCATATAGCACCGCCAAGTTATTCAACATAGCCGCAACCAGATGATGTTTTGCTCCTAGCAGTTCTTTAATCATTACTAAGGCTGTGAGATGCGTTTGTTCGGCTTCTGAATATCGCCCTTGCAGCCGATAAACTACTGCGATATCGTTTAAGCTAGTTGCAACGTCAGGATGATTTTCTCCCAAGATATTTTTTCTAATAGAATAGCCTTCCAGGTAAATTTGTTCAGCTTTTGAGTATTGCCCTTGCATTTGGTAGAGCAATGCTAAGTCATCTGAACTATTTGCCACACTAAGATGCCCTTTTCCAAGTAAGCGTTCCAGCATTGGTAATGCTTGTAAATATATTTGTTCTGCCTCGAAGAAGCGCCCTTGAAATGCGTAATTTCTTGCGAGATTAATTGAATTATGTGCAATATCTGGATGTTCGGAAGTAAACAGGCGATTTCTGATTTCATTAGCTTGTAAATATATTTGTTCTGCTGCTAAATAACGCCCTTGTAGGAAATAGATTTCTGCCAAATTACTCAAGCTATTTGCAACATCAGGATGCTGATCACCAAGCAAACGTTTTCTCATAGCTAAGGCTGATAAATGCATTTGTTCAGCTTCTAGATATCGTCCTTGCTCCTTATGATTGGCAGCAATATTATTTAAGGCAGATGCCACTAGAGGATGTTCATCTCCTAGTAATCTTTTCCAACTTGCTAAAACTTCTAAATAGTTTTGTTCAGCTTCTAAGTAACGTCCTTGTGAATCGTAAAGTGCTGCTAAATTGTTTAAACTTACAGTAACATCAGGATGCGTCTCTCCAAATAGGCTTTTGATCATCTCCAAAGCTGATAAATGCTTATTTTCTGCGTCTAAGTAACGTCCCTGAGTCTCGTATAGTGCAGCTAGATTATTAAATGTACGCCAGATATCATGGTGTTCATCTCCAAAAGCAAACTTTTGGATTTCTAAAACTTGTGAATATATATTTTCTGCATCTGAATAACGTCCTTGTTTTCGATAAACTTCGGCAAGATTGTTTAAAACAATTGCGACTTGAGGATGTTCATCTCCAAGCAACCGTTGCCAAATCTTAAAAACCGTTAAAAAACCTTGTTCAGCTGGCGAATATTTTCCTAACGAAAAATGAAAAACGGCTAAATTATTTAGAGATTCTGCTACCTTAATATGTTCTTTTCCAAACAATTTTTTTCTGAGATTTAAGGCTTGTTGATAGAGATTTTCTGTGTCTGTATAACGACCATGTAGGCGATATAACTCCGCCAGATTATTCAGACTATCAGTGAAAATAGAATGTTCAGTTATTTGCAGTTTTTGTCCAAAACTTACAGCCTGCTGTGCCAAATCTAAAGCCACGTCTAATTTTCCTTGTTCAACTAATTGAACAACTTGGGCATTAAGAGCATTAAGATTATTGATGTCCTCGATACTGCTAGTCACGTCGCTTTGCTCCGAATTAAAAATTAATGATCCCCATAAATAAATTTACTTGCTCTGTATCATGAGTTATTTTCGGTCATTTGAAGTAAAAAGTATTAGTGGAAATAAATGCACTATCTGAAATGACGAAAAAGCTGATATTGTGATTTTTGAATATTAACTTTTAACTA
>CAZZZY010000446.1:3309-5568 GCA_964658545.1 uncultured Acetobacteraceae bacterium
GTATAATAAATTTCGCTATCTTTAGTTGTGCTGAGATAAGCTAGTAATTCTCTAATCCGAGTTTCTTCGAGTTGTAAAGGGTTGTCACTGCCTTGAGGTAGCCAATTTAAATTAGGCATATCCTTAGTAATTATTGCTAAAATTTCTTCTTGACCAGGATTTCCTTCTATATAAAAAGATTTCATCACTGAATCTTTCTGAGGTAAACTGGTTTTACCTGTAGTTAAGTGCGATTGGGGAGCAAAACACGAAGGACAAAAACACCAAAGTTCTTCGGAAGTATTTTTTTGGATAAGTAATAAATAACCGGAACTTTCTAAATTGATTTCAAAGCGAATGTGACTGCCGATAGATACAGACTTTTCATATATATTAGTAGTCTGCCAACGCCAAGCTAAAGTTTCTTCTTTGACTAAGACTAAACCCATTTTTTCAGTAGGAGAACCTAATAATTGCAGTTGATGCCAAAGTCCTGCAAGTGCTGTTAAAGGTGGTTCTTGGGTTTCTGCTTCGGTGATATTTGGGTTAGATGATATGGCTATATCTTGCCAATCTAACTCAAGCATAGTGCAAATTTCGGTGAAGATACCATAACTAATAGGTACACCGTTAAAAAATTTACTGATAGTTGCCCAAGATGCAACCTGGACATCATCAGCCAAGGCTTGTTGAGTCCAGTTTTTACGGATTAGGGCATACTTAGCTTTTTCAATACCTTTAATTGATGCTACTAATGTCCGTTTTGGCATAAGAAAGTTAAAAGATATCTTTGTAAATTATATACAAAGTTATATATTCTGGCAAAAACTTATACAGGTACTTATATAGCTGTTAGTAACAATCAAGTTAAAGGCAAAAGTTAACAGCCACAACACTTTTAACTGAATCATGTTTACCATCGAACAACTTTTTTTCGCTTGGAGTCAAGTCCGTGCGGGAAGTCGCAGTGCTGGCGTGGATGGAATTAGTGTTGACTTGTTTGCAGCGTCAGTTGATGAACAGTTACCTATTCTGCTGCGTCAGTTACAACAAGAATCTTATCATCCTAGCCCAGCTAAAGGATTTTATTTAACTAAAAAAAGTGGAGGTAAGCGCTTAGTAGGTATTCCAATTGTCAGAGATAGAATCGTTCAACGCCTGCTTTTAGAGGAGTTGTACTTTCCTTTAGAAGAAACCTTTGTTGATTGTAGTTATGCCTACCGTCCAGGGCGAAATATTCAACAAGCAGTGCAGCGATTGTTCTCTTATTATCAGTATCGTACTACTTGGATTATCAAAGCTGATATTGCACAGTTTTTTGATAATTTGTCTTGGGCATTGTTGTTAACTCAGTTAGAAGCTTTGCATTTAGAAAGCCAAGTTATGCAGTTGCTTGAACAACAACTAAAAGCTGGAATGATCATTGCTGGTAAATACATCAATTCTGGCAAAGGTGTATTGCAAGGTGGGATACTTTCTGGGGCATTAGCTAATTTATACCTGACTGCTTTTGACAGAAAATGTCTCAGTAATAATATTAATTTAGTCAGGTATGGAGATGATTTTGCGATTGCTTGTAACAGTTGGTCAGAAGCTAACCGTATTCTCGACAAAATTACAACTTGGTTAGGAGAACTCTATCTCACCTTGCAACCTGAAAAAACACAGATTTTTGCACCCCACGAAGAACTGAAATTTTTGGGACACCGCTTTGCTAATGGAAGAGTGTATGCGCCACCGCCTCCAGAACCCAAGCTGGAGGGGGAATGGTTAGTTAATGCTTCGGGTACACCTTATTTTCGCCCCAAGGAACGACCATTTAAATTTGTTTCTCGTCCACCAAAAGCTTGTGATATCAGCAAGCCAGTAAGTTTCCCTCGTGCCCCCATATCTCATCTTTGGCAGGAATCTATGACGACATTATATATCACCGATCAAGGTGCTTATTTGAGTGCAAAAAATCAACAGTTCCAGGTTTTTTATCAACGAGAATTAAGAATTAAAATCCCGATTGTGCGAGTAACAAATATTGTATTGTTTGGCTGTTGTAATGTTTCTCATGGTGCAGTGAGTGTCGCATTACACCGACGAATTCCGGTAATGTATTTGTCGCAGAAAGGCAGATATTTTGGCAGGTTACAGACGGAAGGACAAGCCAAAGTGGAATACTTAGCGCGTCAGGTAGAGTGTTCGCAAAATCCTGAGTTTACTAGGAAGCAAGCATCAGCTATAGTACAAGCAAAATTGCATAATTCTCGAATTATGTTGATGCGATTAAAC
>CAZZZY010000447.1:0-5567 GCA_964658545.1 uncultured Acetobacteraceae bacterium
AGAGTTGCCAGTGCGCCCTTGCGGGTTCCCCGACTTGTAGCAACTGGCGCGACGCGGAGACAAGAAAGAGATGCTTAACCCAAGCGTATTGGGTTTTAGGGGTGAGGGGTTTAAATCCACGTCTGAAATTGTCTAAAATGTTTGAATTTTGTTAGCGTAGCGTAAAGCCTTCTCTTCTCCTATCGGAGACACTTCGTGAACGAGAGACTTGTCTGCGACACGCTGTTCGCGTTCGCCAACGGCATGGCAACTCTTAGAGAGCGGCATTTTGAATTTTGAATTGTTATTGTTGTTGAGTAGAAATTTGAATGACAAACTCTGTGCCCCGTCCGAGTTCTGAAGTACAGGATAGTGAACCACCATGTGCTTCTACGACAATTTGACGAGCGATCGCTAATCCTAATCCAGTGCCTTTTCCTACAGCCTTGGTGGTGAACAAATGGTCAAATACTCGTTCCTTGACCTCCGGTGACATCCCCACCCCATTATCAGCAATTTTAATCAAAACGTGCTGACCTGATTCTGTTACACAGGTTTGAATGGTGATGCAATTAGGGTTAGCTAAAATGGCTTCCAAACTCCGTTGTGTATTGTATTCTTCAAGTGCATCAATGGCATTTGCTAACAAGTTCATAAACACCTGATTAAGTTGTCCAGCAAAGCATTCCAGTAAGGGGACTTTGCCATAATTCTTCACCACCTCAATTGCTGGACGGTTTTCGTTAGCTTTTAAACGGTGCCTGAGAATCAGAATGGTGCTTTCAATCCCTTCGTGAATATTAAAGGGAACTTTATAATCCTGATCTGCTCTGGAGAAAGTTCGCAAACTGTTACTGATAGTGCGGATCCGATGAACACCCAATTTCATCGATTCCAGCAATTTAGGTAAATCTTCGCGTAAATAATTCAGGTCGATAGCATCAATTTCGTCTTGAATATCCAAGCCGGGATTGGGAAACTTCTCTTGATAAAGGTTAATTAGTCCAAACAAGTCTTTAACGTAATCTTTAGCTGGTTCAATGTTGCCAGCAATGAAGCCAATAGGATTGTTGATTTCATGGGCAACACCTGCTACCAGATTACCAAGGGCAGACATTTTTTCACCATGCACTAATTGCAATTGCATCGTTTGGAGTTCTTGCAACGCTTGTTCTAATTGTTGTTTTTGCTGTTGCAACAATTGTTGTGCTTGCTGGCGTTCAGTGATGTCTTCATATGTGCCAAGGATGCCAAAAACGTTTCCTTCTCTATCTTTTAGGGGAATTTTATTTGTATTCGACCAGATTTGTTTTCCGTCTGCTTTATGTAAGGTTTCGATAATGTTGAGTTCAGCTTTTCCAGACTCCATAATGCGGCGATCGCACTCTAAATACGAATCTGATTCCTCACGAGTCCAAGATAGATCGTAGTCTGTTTTACCGATAACATTTTCTGGCACTCCTACACCCGAACCTTGAGCAAAGTTATGGTTACAGCCTAAATATACACTATTGCGATCTTTCCAAAAAACAGACTGGGGGATATTGTTGACTATTAACCGCAAGAATTGTTCCGTCTGTCCCAAGTTTTCTAGAGTATTTTGTGCTTGCTGATAAAGTCGGGCGTTTTCTAGGGAGATTGCAGCTTGAGTGCATAAGAGATTGAGAATTTCAACGCGATCGCTGCTAAACGCCCCAGTAATCAGATTGTTTTCTAAATACAAAATCCCTAACAGTTTACCTTGATATAAAATCGGTGTACACAGTAAGCTTTTGGGTTGCTGACGAATGATGTAGGGATCGGCTATCAACGCCGAATGCACTGTTGTATCAAGAATGACGGTAGGTTGTAGGCTGCGTTTGACGGTGTAAATTAGGCTATGGGGAACGTCTGCGCTATCTTCCACAAAAATTGACTGTAGCACGGTTGATTGCTGCCCAACTTGAGCGATCGCCTCAATAACCAATCTACCTTCTTTGAGCAGTAGCAACGCACACTTATCTGCTCCAGCATTTTCAATTACTACTTGCAGCAGCTTCGTAAGTAATTTATCCAGTTCAATTTCACTAGAGAGAGTCTGAGATGCTTTGAGAACCGTTGCCAAATCTAGCATTACTGATGTATTGCTGCTAGATGTTACTGATTTATTAATGCTTGGGTGCAAAGTAGCAATGCTGTCAAAATTTGTGATTGTCTGACTAGGTGTGAGTGGCGATACTCTTTCAGAGTCACTTCGTGAACGCGTTTGTTGTAAAATGGGGGCCAGAAGCCGTGGATAACGCTGTTCTAGGTCATCGACTTTGGCTTTAGCGCCCCAGCGAGTGTAGCAATAGTAAGCATTAATCAAATACTCTTGGGCAATGCGTTCTTTGCCCCATTCTAAATAAAACTTGGCTGCAAGTTCGTTGGCGATCGCTTCTTCGTTGAGGTATTCGTTTTCTTTAGCTTTAGCAATGGCGCGATCGTAATACTCAATTGCCTCTGCTTTCGCTCCCAAGACTCGACATTTTTCGGCGACAACCAAAGCATGGCGGTGAGCCTGATTGCTTGGTGCATGATCTGCCCACTTCCTGAGTTTTTCTTGATGGGCTGTCACCCGCTCGATAATGCTGATTTGCTCTGTCTCACTGGCATCTGGATAAACCGCTAATTGAACCAATGCATCGTAGAAATAGAAAATTGGAACGTGCATGAGTCCTTTCCCTGCACTTAAATACTGTTCCGTTAAGTTGGCGTTTACTAATGCCTGTTCATAGCGTTGAAACAGGTAGGATAGAAGCAGTTTATTGATATAAATCTGATATAATGCTGTCACATCATTGGTTTTGAGGTGAAGCTGAATCATTTCATCTTCATTATAATGTTCGCTATACAAGCGATCGGGTTCAGCCGTAGTCTCCAGCAAATTGAGTACAGCTTGATAGTAAATACTTTGCTTGTGGAGATAGGTATCCTGGCGCAGTTGCTGCATCACCTGGCGATGAGCTTCCATTGTTTGTCTGAGAGAAGATAGTTCCTGACTGCTGAAATAGGCAGCGATGCTATAACCAAAAAGACTTAGTGCGACATATTGAATATCACCGATTTCTAATCCACTGGAATAGGCTTTTAAATACCCTGGAAGGGTATCTTTTGCAGGTTCTTGCCAATGTCTGAGGAAGTTGTTGAAGGCAAAAATGGTTTTAGCGGTTAACTCAGGGGCATGGATATGTTGCAGCAGATTCATCCCCAGTTGTCCAAACCGATAGCCCGCGTCAATATCTTCCAACACAACAAGCAATGTCAACCCGTACATCACATAGCCATGAGTCGATTCTGGTGCATTCCCATATTGCACGGATAAATCGACGTGAGCAAGGTTGATCAGAGGTAACAAGCCTGGGGCAGCTTGAAAGGCAGCAGAAAGAACGCTGGATAGAATCACCATTGCCGCTTTTTTGTCTGGTGCGGTCATTTGGGGTAATTCCAGCAAAGATTCGATTGACCGATCGTTGAGTAAAGTTTGGGTGTGTTTCAGTGCCTGTCCAATGTCTGCTGGGGTGGGTTGCTCTGGCAGATGCACTCCCAGATGCTTTAGCACTTCCCGTGCTAGTCGCAAGGCTTCTAGCTGCTGATTTTGGGCGATGCAAGCTTGGATTTTAATGTTGTAGATATTTACCCGATCTAGCCAGGATTGGGCATGATTCAGCACAACCTCAGCTAACTGTTGCATCTGTTCAAATTGTGTGCAAAGGTAAGCTGATTCTGCTGCTTTTTCGTGGAGGGCGAGGACGAGATCGTATTGACTCTCCCAACAGTTGTCTGTAAGCGTAGCAATGCCTATCTTAAAATAGTCTAAAGCTGCTGCGTAAGCTGTTGCACTCTTAGCTTTACATCCGGCCGCTAGGTTTAACTCTACAAGTTCCTGTTGTTCGTGTTCATCGCTAATCAAAGCAACCCCTTGATTGAGATGATTAACGATCGCAAAAATTTTCTCATCTCGTTCATTTGCGGTGGTGGCTTGTTGCAGCAAACGTCCAATTTGCAGGTGAGTAAATTGCTTTTGATTGTCAGGAATTAGTGAATAGGCAGCTTGTTGAATCCGATCGTGAAGAAATTTGTAGCTGATGGTTATTTGTCCATAGTCATTATGGCTATTTACCAATGAATGCTGTTGATAGAACTTGTAAACATCACTGATGGGAATAAGAAATCCTTCTTGGAGTGCTTTCCATAGATCATCTGCCGTTTTTGCCTCAGATTTTTCATAAGCGATCGCTAGTGTCGCTAAGTCAAATTGATTTCCGATACAAGCCGCTAATTTCAACACATCCTGAGTGGCTGTTGGCAATCTTTGCAGTTGAATGGCCATAAACTCTACGACATCATCAGAAAGGGCAAGCGATCGCACCTGAGCAATATCACATTCCCAATAACCACCGTCAAAATTAAATGTAATTAGTTGATCTTGATGTAGCGCTTTGATAAACTGGGTACTGAAGAAAGGATTACCTTTGGTTTTGCTCAATACCAACTCTGTTAAAGGGGCGGCTAACGCTAGGGAGCAACTCAATGTATCTGCAACCAAATGATTGACGGATGTTTGATCAAGAGGAGCTAAGGTAATTGTATTGACTGTAGCGCCCAACTTCTGAATCTCTTCCAAAGTTAGCATCAGGGGATGTACTGGATTGACTTCGTGATC
This sequence comes from uncultured Acetobacteraceae bacterium, assembly GCA_964658545.1. GTDB lineage: Bacteria > Cyanobacteriota > Cyanobacteriia > Cyanobacteriales > Nostocaceae > Nostoc. The sequence continues at coordinate 4,664 of CAZZZY010000447.1, forward strand.
TCGATAAGCACCAATTAATAGTAGATAGCCGATGTCAGCTTCGCTCATTAACAAGTGCATTAACTTTAAAGAAGCAGAATCTGCCCATTGCAGATCATCAATAAAAATCACCAATGGATGTTCTAGGGCAGTGAAGACTTGAGTGAATTTCAAAAACAGCAAATTGAAGCGATTTTGTGCTGCACTCCCAGAGAGTTCCGGCGCAGGAGGCTGTTTACCAATGATATTTTCTAGTTCTGGAATTACCTCAATCATCACTTGTCCGTTCTCACCCAAAGCTGAGAGAATTTTGCACTTCCATTGCTCGAATTGAGCCTCAGTTTCACTCAGCAGTTGCCTAATTAGCTCTCGAAAGGCTTGCACAAAGGCAGAAAAAGGGATGTTGCGCTGAAATTGGTCAAATTTACCTTTAATAAAGTAACCCCGTTGCCGCACAATCGGCTTGTGGACTTCGTTAACCACAGCAGTTTTGCCAATGCCAGAGAAGCCTGCTACCAACATAATTTCAGTGCTTCCCTGACTAACTCTCTCGAAGGCATCCAGTAAACTTTCAACTTCGTCTTGGCGACCGTAAAGTTTTTCTGGGATGATGAAGCGATCGCAAATATCCCGTTCCCCTAATTTAAAGGATTTAATCTCTCCAGTTTCCTGCAACTGAGACAAACATTTTTCTAAATCAAATTTCAGCCCTAATGCACTCTGATAGCGATCCTCAGCATTTTTCGCCATCAATTTCATTACAATGTCACAAAGAATTTCAGGAATAGGTTCTTCATTTTTGAATTTTGAATTAGCGCGAACAAAGGCGGCTCCTGGCGCGCTAATAGATGATTGTCACCGCCAGCCGGACTGGCTTCATCTTTAACACGATTGGAGCCGCCATGAATCGTACGGACACGATTTC
>CAZZZY010000448.1:0-5560 GCA_964658545.1 uncultured Acetobacteraceae bacterium
AAGTCAATTTTTTAACGTAGACGCGGAGCGGCTTCCCGCAGGGTACCGCCAAGGCGCAGAGGACGCAGAGACAAGAAAGAGATGCTTAACTGAACCGTATTGCCCTATAATTGAGCGATTCATCGCTCTAGCTATACTCTAAACGGGTAAAAAGTTTACTTTTGCAAAAGACCTGAAACCTAGATTCAGCAAGGCATCTAGCTTGGCGGTCAAAAAGTCCATTGCCTACCCGTGTTTAGTATACTCAAAAAAATATTGTGTGGCGCGATGCCTACGACGGCAAGCTACGCACCACACAATATAAAATAATCTAAAATCTCATGACTAATTCGCTACCTCAGCCACCTCAATCACTCGCCCTTCATAGTCCTTCACCAAAAAGTTCAGGGGCTTCTGGTTACGAATCTTAAATTTCAAACCGCGCGTTTCGACTCGCATTAAAATCATTTCCAAGCAGTCGTGGTCAAAACAGACGTGGCGTTGCTGATTTTTGCTACCTAAACTCGCACCAGTAATGATATGTAGCTGGGTGTTTTTCTTCAATTGATACCACAGCCCTTCGGTGGCATTATTCATCATTTTGCTTGACAAACTCGGCCCTGTAGACATATATAGCGGATCAATCCCAGTTGCGCCTATAGTTTGTTCGTAGTTGTAGTAATAGTGCAAGGGCACCTCAGCTGCTGGCAAATCTAGCAGCCCTTCATACAACTGTCGGGCAACCTCCAAATCTGACACCATTACAGTGTGTACTTTTGGGGCACTGGTGAGGAACATCCACATCGCACCAGCATAAGCTGCTAGCAGCATTACCATAATGCCTTGGGTGGAAAACAGGCTATCCAAGGGCAAGGAAGGGAGGAAGGAGCCTAAAGTAAGGGGACTGAGCAGGAACGACATCACACTAACTGCTATAACCATGAACAAATAAGGATTCTATAGGGGAGTCGATTTTATAATTGTCGATTAAGACTAAAATTAAGTCCTTGTTTCTAGTTTATCAATAACTCAAGTTGTCTGAGTCTCGGCTACAAACTGGGCAACACCAAGATATTATGCGATTAACTACGGGAGTTGCAATTCCCAAAATTATTTTAACAACTATCAACTCAAAGACTTGTGCAAATTCCTCATTTTCCTGAAGCTAATCATCCTCTGGTAAAGTCGCTATTTCATCACAGTGACCATGAATTACTGACTCTGTTTCAGAGCCATCCAGATGCCGGAAAGTATTTTACGGTGATTTTTTGCCGCTATAGCCCCATAGTGTATACCTTAATTCGGCATTCGGCGCGATCGCCCGTGCAGGCAGATTATCTGTTTGCCCTCACTTGGCGGCATATCTATTACGAACTCGGTGGACTAAATTTAACCACCCCTGAATCAGGTGAGCCAGCCTTAACGATGCAAAATTGGTTAATTAATATGACAGCTTTCTGTATTAACGAAATTAAGCTACCACCCACAGAAGCAATTCATTATTCTCTGCAAGCGACTTCGCCGCCCCTATGGTGCTATGTACAACAGGCATTAGACCAACTACCAGCCGTTTTACGATTAATCGTGTTAATGGCTCAAACTTTCCACTGGAGCGAAACGAGAATCGCCGCCTATCTGCAAGCCGAAGGAGAAGCGATCGCTCCCAACGAAGTAGCCAATTTTCTCCAGGAAGGCTATCGTATGCTAGAGGATAAATTACCCACAGATATCCGCGCTATATACTTTGGGGAAGATTTTGCTCAATCATAACTTAAGTGTAAATGCGTATATTATTTGTCTTCGATTTAAAAATTTAAAACTTTTTCTTAGACCTTCTACTTAAACCCGCAATTTTACGGGTAATTTTTATGAAACAACGGCTTGTATTTCCAAGGCAATTATTTTGCGTAGGTGTGATTTCTCGTCCCCAGGTGCTTTTATACAGCTTTTTACTGGTTACTTTTTTGCTGAGTCCCATAGCTGCGGGTGCAGTTGATATTACGCAGCAACTCCATCGTCCAATAAATAGTTCCGTTGGCCGACAATCAAGAGATCAAGCAGATAGCTTGCTAAGTATTGGTGAACAACAATATGCTTCAGGATATGCCGATAAAACAATTGCGTCTTGCTTGCAGGCGCTAGAACTATATCACTCAATTGGCGACCTAAAAGCACAAGGTCTGACTTACAATTTGCTTGCAAAAGCTTATATCCAGCTTGGTAGTTCAAAAGATGCGGAAGATGCTTTACGACGAGGATTAGCGATCGCTCGTGATACTCAAGACTTTCAAGCTCAGATTTTTGCACTGAATAACATCGGTACATTTCTCCTGCAAGAGGGAGAATCTACTGCTGCTGGTAAAACTATTGAAGATGCACTCACAATTGCTCACGGTGTCAGCAACATTGAAGGGGAAGGACTATCTTTGAGTAATTTGGGTTTGGTAACTGCTAGGTTGGGAGATTATAATAAGGCGATTAAATTGTATGAAAACGCTTTAGTTTTCCGCCGTCAGACTAGCGATGCTATTGGTGAAGCAAATACCCTGAATAATTTAGGTGATGCCTACTTAGCATCGGGAAATTATCAGGATACTATTGCTAGTTATGGTGAAGCAATGCGGACAGCCAAAACTAACCGCGATCACACTAATCAATTGCGGGCAATTGACGGTTTAGTTAAAGCTCACACTGTTGCAGGACTCTACGAACGGGCTTTTGATTTACTAGAGCAGCGTTTAGCACTCGCTAAAGAATTGCACAATTTGCGAGAAGAATTAAAATCTTTTGAGTCTTACGCTCAGGTATACAAGCAACAAGGTAATTACCTCACTGCCCGTAATTTTTATGAAAGGGCGATTGTGATAGCACGAACATTGGAAGACAGCAAACAAGAGGTGCAATTGCAGGATCAACTAACTCAAATGCTTCAGCGAAAGTAGGAGTTATTCAATTTTAGATTTTGAATTTTGGATTGAAGGAGAACTCTAAAATTGGCAGAGTTCTTTAACTCCTAACTCCTAACTCTATTGATTAATTCAAAAAGACTGAACCATTTCGTTCAATTCTCATAGCACTTCTAGCTTGAGCGGCATTGGTTGCTTCCTTAAACCTAACTTCTAAGCCTCCTGACTCTGAAGAAGCTTGTGGAGTCACTATCAACTGTCCGCCATCTTCTCGTTCAAATGTCACCGTTACTGGTGTCCTTAGACCTTGCAATGTTACATCAGACTTACCTTGTAGCGATCGCGGTGCCGTATCGCCAATCACTTGGAAAGTTACATTAGCCGCGGTGTCATTTACCAACTTAACATTAACAGTACCATTAGTTAGTGCGATCGTTGCGCTGGGGGCTTGCCGTGGTGGTTGTGGTTGGTCGCTGGAAACGGCACCTGGTTCTGAAGCTTGATCGCCTACACCCAATCTTGTTTGCTCTGGTGATGGGTTAGTAGGGGTAGGAAGAAGCCCTTGAGCATCTAGTTTTAGTGTTAGCGCATTAGGAGGACATCCAGGCGGCACCACAACCTGACTATTATGTGGTTCTTCGTAGAAAATACTAGGGCAGGGGTTAATTTTGGGAGTAGATTCTTGTGCTACTGCTTGAGGAATTGCTGGCGCACTAATCAGTAATCCTCCAAAAATAGCGCCAAATAATTGAGCAGACTTGCGAAAATTTTGATAATTCATATTCTTTGTTGACTCCTAGAAAAACTTCAATTTTTTTCTTAAATGAATGATTTTTCAAGCAGTAGATTAAATTAGGGATTATTCTTCGTTGAATACATTTAAAATGTAACAATCCATTCGATTTTTCGTATCTAGCTAAAGAAGCGGAAATAATCTGAAAAAATAAATATATTTCATTCTCAAGACTGAAAATCTCAATCATTCAATAAGTCCACAGACTTGAACCGTTGACATTAACGACATTTTTGCAACAGTCAAATTGTCTTGTTTAACGTGAGTTAGACAAACCTCTCCCAGCCTTGAACTAAAGTTCAAGGCTATCCCTCTCCGACTCGGAGAGGGACGGTTTTGCGTAGTAAAGCTAGGGAGAAGTTTCAATATTGACGCTAATTAGATGCAAATACATAAGCCGTCCAACTCACGTTTGTTTAAGACTCAAGAGTGATTGGTAAAGTGACGGTAAACGTGGTACCTTTGGCAAGAGTGCTTTCAACTTGAATATGACCCTGATGATGTTCGACAATAGCTTGAGCGATCGCTAATCCCAATCCTGAACCAGTAGCGCTGGCTGTAGCTGTATTCGCAGTTGTATGAGTCCGTGCCGGATCTACCCGATAAAAGCGGTCAAACAAGCGTGGTAGTGCTTCTGTGGGGATTCCAACTCCGGTATCACTCACTTTAACTTGCAACTGGGCACTGGCGTAACGTAGTCCAGAAACGCGATTTATTCCTTCTATCCGCGCTAATTCCACTCTCACCCGTCCACCGGCTGGAGTGTAATGCAAGGCATTAGCAATCAAATTTGTGAACAGCCGCACCAACTGATCCCAATTGCCCACAAGGGTAAACCAATTTTCTAGTAATTCGGAGCTAGTTTCGGAGGCCGGAGGGTCAACTAAGTCTAGAGAAAGGGTGATGTCTTTTTCAGGAACTAACAATTGTTGTTCTTCAACCACCTCCATTAGCAAAGCGTCCAGGGGACAAAGTAAAAAGATATCTTTGCTAATCCCACTATCCTGCCGTGCTAAGAACAGTAAGTCATTAACTAACTTACCCAAACGCTGCGTTAACCGTTCCACCACCTTTAACTGTTGCCGATACTGCATAGAAGTAGTTGCTTCTGTCTCTGCTAAATCCAAGTCAGCAAGGGCAATTTGCACATTAGTTTGAATCAAAGTAATGGGACTTCTCAGTTCGTGGGAAGCATCAGCAGTAAATTGCTTGAGGCGTTGATAAGACTCCCCTACAGGTTCCATCGCTTTACCCGAAAGAAACCAGCCACTTGCGCCTACAGAAAGCAGCATTAAGCAAATACCTAGCGCCAAATCGAAAATTAATTCCCGACTGGGTTTAGTGACTTCAAACCAAGGATGACTAACACGCAGATATCCTACTACTTGCCGCCCTACTTCTACCCGTTGCGTGATTTGTCGTAATAAAAGTGGGGAGTGAGGAGTTAGGAATTTTACATCTTCACTCTCTCTCTTGACTACGCGCACAGTTTCCCCGGTAAGGTTGGCATGAATGGGAATATTTAACGGTTCGGATAAAGTAGACCAGATTAATTTGCCAGTGGGACTGAACCACTCTAAATCAATGTGGTCATCTTCTACAGTTTCAGCATTATTGCGAAAATTGCCTTCTATATTGATGCGGAATTTATCTGCATCAGTATTAATTGGGTCAAATATAAACGTGGATGCACACTGACTTGTTGTGAGACAACGCTCCACTATTTCTACTACATGGTTAAGGGTATCATCAATCCGCTCAATTAGTGTACTACGAACGTATAAGTAAACACCACTGGCGAATAGTAGTAGTAATACGGCAGTGACGGCAGTGTACCAAATTGCAAGACGGCGGCGAGTAACCTGAAACATAGTTATGAGTT
>CAZZZY010000449.1:0-5550 GCA_964658545.1 uncultured Acetobacteraceae bacterium
ATTTTTTACCACCCAAAAATCTAGAAGTAAAACCAACAATCTCTATAAGTTCAGCAATTATTCACATACCAAAAACAACAGTTGAGCTACAACCAATTGTTCAATTATGTGCGGGATTTAGAAACAGAAAAATTCACAGTCTTTGGGTAGTTAATGCTCCAGAGCAGGTATTGAAACATATCTTAGAGTGCAAGCAATGGGACAGTATATCACCCAAACAACTATTAGAAACTCTGTATGAATTAATTCTTTATGGCTACGAAGTTAAAATACTTCCCGCCAAAAAGGAAACCATATCCCCAATCGAATGGATGGAATAGTAATGACTAATAGCAACCAACAACTCACACTTTACTATCCTTGTGTAGTCGAAATTCTAGATCAGTTTGTACAGACAATATCAGTTGAGTTTTGGATACACAATCCAATAAACGAAAAATGGAATTTGGTAGCATTGAAAGACGGTGATAGCAGCAGCATATCGGGTTATACATATGCGACAGCACCACGTAAAATGGCATACCTCAATGAAGAATATCTATCAATAGAAGCCTTTTTGCAAGCCAAAAAAGAAGAAGGTGTAGACTATCCCATTCGACATAAAAGAACTTATCTGACAGTTAAGGGTGCTGCATCTCACAAACTATTCTGGACATGGACAAATCCTCAGACCAATAAAATTGAACGCATCCATTGGCATCCTTTAGCTATAAAAGCAAAGGCAAGTGAAGATGACCGAACTGACTACTCAAATATCACTCCAGTCAAGATTGTAAATGGAAAATTAATTACACTTGAAAAGGAGAATTTACCATCAAATAGAGCAGCTTTTTCGGAGTTTCTGGCAGACAGGGAAGAAAACCTCCACCTTGCACTTGAAGCCCTAAAATCACCCAATCCTGATGCCGCACTCGAACTGCTAGCCATAATGGAAGAAATATCCAAAGACTGCTTCTATGCCAGTTGAATTATGGGCAATGGATACAATTTAGAATCAATTCTTAAATCATGGGATGGCACTAGCAACGTCAGCTACGGGGGTGGGGAAATCACACAGCAACAGTTAGCACTAATGCGCGTTCTTTCTGAACTATCCCAAGGTTGGTGGTTTTGGGATGAAGATCAGGACACTGGGGTAATTTTCCAAAGTTAAACTTACAGGGGAATCGCCTGATTATTTGGGCTGGGAGTATTGCGATCGCTGTACATGATCGGGAATGCGCTACTGTTAATCGTAAGCGCATTTTTTACACCCAGTATATCGAAGGTTAATTTTGAGTATGGGAAAGATGGCGATATTTGAGAAAAGCCTCTAAGACACTTACTTCGAGCTAAGAGTAAGTGTCTACCCCTGTGTAGCAACTGGTTAATCTCTATTTTCAGTCGTTTTAGAGAATAACGATCTCATATCCACTACAGATTATTGTTTAGTGATGAATTATACTTATAACTCCATATCGCAATTCCGAGTTGGAGAAAATTGATATTGTTTTTGTCTTGCAGCCGCTATTTCAAAAGAGTTATCAAATTCGGTAGCCTTTGTTCCAAGTTTTAATTCCTCGTATAAAGGCACACCATCGCCGTCATTATCACTCTTGAGAACCTTAGTCATGATATGAGCAGGGGCAACTTGCGCGAGGCGATTTACTACATTAGCAACAAACTCGTTAGATGCTTCACAGCCATTAAGGTATCTAATTAAAGCATCAGCAGTAGCCTCAGTCATCTTGGCTGGGTTTTTTACCCCCGCTTCCAGAATAAAGTCATCGTAAATAGCTTTCTCGCTATCAGTAAAATTTTCCTTGCAAGCTTGTTGGATAATTAATTCAGTCTGCTGTTGTTGATTTAAAATTGTCATAGTGGTTTTTAGATATTGTCAAAGGAGGAACAGATATGACACATTATGTTTGCGATTTGTATGGCAATACAAACTGGAAGATTCCAGTAGAAGAAGTCGCCGCTAGAACATTCAATACAGAACAAGAAGCACAACAATGGTTCCAAGAGAAGTGTTCTGATAACAGTATTGAATTTAGTGGCTTCCATGACACCGAACGCTACGTCACTAACTGGGTTTCCTGCAACGGCAAAGAAGTTGGTGAAATCACCAAACGCCCTACCTAATTCCAACAAATCCTATTAGAAATTCAGAAAATTGTTTGTGCCAGACAATTTTCTTCATCAAATTTAACGCCATATTAAATGACGATCATAGACGGACAGTTAATACGAGAACATATAAAGCAAGAATGTCAAAAATACAAATCCATATTTCAAGCATCTCAAAAAGAAGTAGCAATCATCAGATTTGAGGCTTCAGAAAATGCCAGCAATGAACTAGGAGCTAGATATGAAGCAGCTAGAATCTCAGCAGAACAAAAAGTAGCTATTTTCAACGCTATTGGCATTACTCCCAATTATATTGTGCTGTCACCCAATATCGCAGTAGAGCAATTTGACGGCATCGTTCAATCCATTAATGAAGACGGCAAGGTGACTGCTGCTATTGTTCAATATCCAATTCCAGCTAAGTTTACAAGCTCAATTGGGCTATTAGAGCCACAAAAAGATATAGATATTGTCCGCAGACAAAGCAACAATTTCTTTGAAAGTTGTGCTACTGCTGAAGGAATCGCCAGAATTGTTGAATCCTACGTACAAAGGGATTCCAATGTTGCAGTTGTCGGCGGAGGTGGCTTTGTGGGCAATGGTGTCATCAAATATTTAGAAGCAAGCAGAATCAGTTGTTTCTGTTTGGAAGACGGCGATGACCTGACTAGAACTCAAGAAGCTGACATTGTAGTATCAGTCACCGGAAGACGAGGAATTTTCACTCCCTATGTACTCCCCTCTCATCGCTTGGTTGTCGATGGTGGCTTTACACCTACTGCTTCTGGTGCTGCTGGCGATGTAGATCGCAGTGCTTACAGCATCCCCCAGAATATTACGCCCGTCCCTGGAGGTGTTGGCCCGATAGAAATGGCAATTTTAGCAGAACGTTTGGTAAAAATGGATTTGGGCATAGAACTTGGGAAATGGAACTATCAGCAATTACAGCAAGAACAGATGCAACGCGCTGCTACAATTGCCCCCATAGCTAGACTGTTCTTTGGGCAGCAAGCAACTGCCTATCCTCAATCCATTCGCACAGAGAAAGAAAACCTATTTGTCTTGGAAAGCAGTAACTACCAGATCAGCTTCAATAGCACCACGCAAAGTTTAACTGTTGCCAGAACCAATGAAAAGCTAACGCTAATTCGGCTAACTCTTGCAAGTAATCAAATTGAAACCGCCAGGGGTATAACAAACGAGGATATAGCAAGATGGCAGCAAATTCAAACTGCGATCGATTCAACAATAACGCAATCAACTGATAGAGGTATAGAGCTTTGAGACTATCAATTATCACTGCAACCTACAATAGACCTATGCAGCTTGCATCTACTGCACTGCCAAGCATTCAAAGTCAAACTGACCGCAATTTCGAGTGGATCGTCATCAATGATGGCGCTAATCCTGATACCAAAGATATCATCAACAGCATTATGGCAAAAGCTGATTTTCCCATCAGTTACATTGAAATGGAACACCCTGAACTGAGCAGTGGCTTTGGCTTGTGCTACGCTCGAAACCTGGGACTAGATGCAGCTGGTGGTGACATTGTTTCATACCTGGACGATGACAACAGCATTGCTCCTGAATTTGTTGCGTCAATGCGGCAGTACTTTGAAGAACATCCCAATATCCGATACAGTATGGCAAGACAGCAGCGCCGCCGCGATGTCATCCGCAATGGTAGTGTTATTCGCCAAGGAAAGCCGTTTGTTTCGCCTAGCAATTGCTGCTCCTTACAGCAGCTTCTATGGCAACAAGAGATATTCGACAGCAATGGTTTCGTCCACTACCGAAGCAATGCTCCTAGATGGAACCCCCAGTTTCAAGTATTCGCAGACTACGAGTATTTGCTGCAATCTGCTTGCATCTGGGGTGAAGGTGGCTTTGGTCTCAATAACAGCATTCTTGTTAACTATATTCAGTCTTCTAGTGGTATTATTGGCAGTTCTAGCTACGAGCAATGGGCATCCGAGCTATCGCTGATTGTCAGTAACCAAGCAAACTATTTCATCCTTCAGGACAATGCTGTTGAACCCTTAGAGCAGCTTGTAAACACTTATAGTACTAAAGGAAAAATCTCATTAACGCCAAAAGCATTTGCCCTTCTTTAAATCTAAAGAAGCTTGTCAACAGCGCTGAATCTAGCCTGAAGTAGAGAGTCAGGAGGCATCTTTATTCTGGCTCCTGACTCCTCAAAACTTTAAAAGTGAAACTTAAATGGCTATTGGCTTAATAACTAGTACAGCTTGGCGGAAGTCAGCAGACCATTAAAAGCTATGAAAATTCGGTGGAATACAAGGCTTAAAAATGGTCTGTGTATTTACGCCGCACGGTACTAGTTATTGAACAAATCCAAATCTGTCACAGCACCAAGACTGCTAGAAGATACCAATTTGGCATATTTCGCCAACACGCCTTTAGTGTAACGTGGTGCCGGAGGTTGCCAGTTGGCACCACGACGGGTTAACTCTGCTTCAGATATATTCAACTGCAATAAACGAGCGGGTGCATCAATAGTAATACTATCGCCTTCTTCTACAAGAGCGATCGCAGCACCAACTGCTGCTTCTGGAGCAACATGACCAACCACCATCCCGTAAGTACCGCCAGAAAAGCGCCCATCGGTAATTAATGCCACCGCATCACCCAAACCAGCACCGATAATTGCTGAGGTGGGAGCCAACATTTCTCGCATCCCAGGGCCACCCTTGGGCCCTTCGTAGCGGATAACCAAAATATCACCAGCTTGAATTTTACCCGCCAAAATTGCACCTAAAGAGGCTTCTTCCGACTCAAACACCCGTGCGGGGCCGGTAATTACTGGTTTTTTCACCCCAGTAATTTTAGCGACAGCCCCTTCCGTTGCCAGATTACCTCTGAGGATGGCTAAGTGTCCTTGAGCATACATCGGGTTATTCCAAGTCCGAATCACATCTTGGTTGGCAGATGGTTCTTCTGGGATGTCTGCTAATATCTCTGCAATTGTTTGACCACTGATGGTGAGGCTATCACCATGTAATAAGTCATGCACAAGTAGCATCTTCATTACTTGCGGAATGCCACCAGCTTTGTGTAAATCTGTGGCTACATATTTACCACTTGGTTTTAAATCACACAAAACTGGAACACGGGCGCGGATAGTTTCAAAGTCATCCAGTGTTAACTCTACATCAGCAGCGCGGGCGATCGCTAAAAAATGCAACACTGCATTCGTCGAACCACCCACCGCCATAATTACAGAAATGGCATTCTCTATAGATTTACGGGTGATAATTTGCCGAGGCAAGATTTGTTTGCGAATCGCTTCGACTAACACAAATGCTGATTTTTCGGTGCTGTCGGCTTTTTCGGCATCTTCGGCTGCCATTGTCGAGGAATAGGGCAAACTCATCCCCATTGCTTCAAATGCTGAAGACATGGTGTTAGCCGTGAACA
>CAZZZY010000450.1:0-5548 GCA_964658545.1 uncultured Acetobacteraceae bacterium
GCCCTCGAATGAAATCCCTGGCTTTTATGAAGGACTAGTTGAGGCGCTGCCGAGTCTGGAGGGTCATTATTGTTCGCCTGGCTGTCGTGGTGGTTTTCTAATGCGAGTCAAAGAAGGCACGATGATCGGCCACATCGTAGAACACGTAGCCCTAGAACTCCAGGAATTAGCTGGTATGCATGTCGGCTTTGGTCGCACCCGCGAAACTGCCACACCCGGAATTTATCAAGTAGTAATCGAGTACCTGAATGAGGAAGCGGGACGCTACGCTGGCCGAGCCGCAGTCAGGCTATGCCAAAGTATCGTTGATCGAGGCCGTTATCCCAAGGCAGAACTAGAGCAAGATATTCAAGACCTAAAAGATTTCACTCGTGATGCTTCATTAGGCCCTTCCACTGAAGCGATCGTTAAAGAAGCAGAAAAAAGAGGTATTCCCTGGATGTCTCTAGAAGCCCGCTTTTTGATTCAGCTTGGCTACGGCGTGAATCAGAAACGGATGCAAGCGACAATGACGGACAACACCAGCATTCTGGGCGTAGAACTAGCTTGTGATAAAGAAGCCACTAAACGCATCCTCGCTGCTGCTGGTGCGCCAGTACCTAGAGGTACTGTGATCAACTTCTTAGACGATTTGGAACAAGCCATTGAATACGTTGGCGGCTATCCCATCGTCATCAAGCCCTTGGATGGTAATCATGGACGTGGGATCACCATTGACATCAGAACTTGGGAAGAAGCGGAAGCCGGTTACGAAGCTGCTAGACAGGTTTCCCGATCAATTATTGTCGAAAGATATTACGTTGGGCGTGACCACAGGGTACTGGTGGTAAATGGCAAAGTAGTCGCAGTCGCCGAACGCGTCCCGGCTCATGTGATTGGCAATGGTAGATCCACTATCTCCGAATTGATCGAGGAAACAAACCTTGACCCAAATCGCGGTGAAGGACATGATAACGTCTTGACCAAGATTGAACTAGACCGCACCAGCTACCAACTATTAGAAAGGCAAGGCTACACCCTCAACAGTGTGCCACCCAAAGGAGCCCTTTGTTATCTCAGGGCAACAGCCAACTTAAGTACAGGTGGTAGCGCCGTAGATCGTACTGATGAAATTCACCCAGAAAATCTGTGGTTGGCACAACGGGTAGTTAAGATTATCGGTTTGGATATCGCCGGACTCGATATCGTGACCACGGATATTAGCCGTCCTCTGCGGGAGGTGGATGGCGTGATTGTCGAAGTTAACGCCGCTCCCGGTTTTCGGATGCACGTTGCGCCAAGCGTGGGTATTCCCCGCAACGTGGCTGGCGCAGTGATGGATATGCTGTTTCCCAACGAGCAATCTAGCCAAATTCCGATTCTCAGCATTACTGGTACTAATGGTAAAACCACTACTACCCGACTCCTAGCACATATTTATAAACAGACTGGTAAGGTAGTAGGATATACTACCACCGATGGGACGTATATCGGTGATTACTTAGTGGAAGCTGGCGACAACACAGGCCCTCAAAGTGCCCACGTCATCCTCCAAGATCCCACTGTGGAAGTAGCGGTACTGGAAACGGCTCGCGGTGGCATTCTCCGCTCTGGATTGGGCTTTGAAGCCGCAAATGTTGGAGTGGTATTGAATGTAGCCTCCGACCACTTAGGAATAGGGGATATAGATACCATTGAGCAGTTAGCTAACCTCAAGAGTGTAGTAGCGGAAGCTGTATTCCCTGATGGCTACGCCGTACTTAACGCCGACGATCGCCGCGTCGCCGCTATGTCAGAAAAAACTAAGGCTAATATTGCTTACTTCACCATGAATCCCGACTCGGAATTGGTCCGAAAGCATATCCAAAAGGGTGGAGTAGCCGCAGTATATGAAAATGGCTATTTGTCAATTGTTAAAGGTGATTGGACACACCGCATAGAAAGAGCGGAAAATATACCTTTAACAATGGGCGGACGTGCGCCGTTTATGATTGCCAACGCTTTAGCTGCAAGTTTGGCAGCATTTGTGCAAAACGTCACAATTGAGCAGATTCGGGCTGGTTTGAGGACTTTTCGGGCTTCAGTTAGTCAAACCCCAGGACGGATGAATTTATTTAATATAGGCAACTACCATGCTTTGGTAGACTATGCCCACAACGCAGCCAGTTACGAAGCTGTCGGTGCTTTCGTGCGGAACTGGACTACAGGACAACGGATTGGCGTAATTGGTGGGCCAGGCGATCGCCGCGACGAAGACTTTGTAACTTTGGGCAAATTAGCAGCACAAATTTTTGATTACATCATCATCAAAGAAGATGATGACACACGGGGACGTTTACGGGGATCAGCCGCCCAGTTGATTATTCAAGGCATCACTGAAGTTAAACCTGATAGCCGCTATGAATCAATTTTGGATGAAACCCAAGCGATCAATAAAGGCTTAGATATGGCTCCCGATAACAGCTTGGTAGTAATTTTACCAGAAAGCGTGACTCGGGCTATTAAGTTAATTAAGCTGCGTGGTTTAGCCAAGGAAGAGACACATCAACAAAATACTGGCACAAATGCCATCGATTCTCAAAATGGGATCGCACCTTCTTCTGTAGTCAATACACTACTGTAGTCAAAAGTCAAGAGTCGAAAGTTCAGCACAGCAATTCTCCTGCTTGAAACATTTGTACTAACTTGGGGAATTTAAAGGCATTTAAGCAGTCAACAGGCGAACGATTTAATGGGCATTCCAGCAAGCTTTATCTTTCAAAAAGGGACTTCTGGGTGAGAATCGTTCTCAGAATGAGAATTGCTGAGTTCAGCATCTAAAAGTTTTTGACCCTTGACTCTTGACTATTCTTTTTCTTCTTCTGGATTGGTTTCATCACTGGGGGTTTTCATCTCCTCCTTAAAACCTCGTAGGGTTTTCCCCAGTGCAGTTCCCAGTTCGGGAATTTTTTTAGGGCCGAAAATTAGAATAGCGACTATGGTAATTACAGCGATTTCTGGCCATCCTAGTCCAAACATATAAATTTCCTCTAAGGCATCTGTAATTAAATATAGACATTCATGGCTCACATCCCATAGGTTCGCTACTGGTAAGTGTTCGACACTCGTGCAGAAACAGGGTATTAATAAAATCTATGTATTATGTATACCGCATTTTTACATATAGCAATACCAGTATCACTAAAGAGATGTCTCAACTATTATCATCTATTTCATCTTCGATTGCTTCAGCCATCAAATCTTCTTCCTGTTCAATTATTTCAGTATATAAGTTCTCTCTTAAGTATAAATAAAGTAAGATTGGATACATCTCTAAAATCGATCGCTTTCTCAACTAACTTCTAATTGGATTGGTAATTGGCAAATCTAACCAATCGCTTAATTCCTGAGCTAGCCATTCCAGTTCCGCTTCCGATTTAATCGCACCACCATTACCACCAAGTTGATATTTTTTTACTCCTACCCAAATATCCAATTGTGCTGGAACGGCAATCCTAGTGCCTTCAGAATCTTTAGTAAAATGTTTGGGAATGTAAACCAACTTATTAATACTTTGCCTTGACGATGCACGGGGACGATAAAATTTCCAAGCAAATAACTCCCAGGTTAGGGCAATTTGTTTGGGATTCAGGCGTAAACAAATGCGTCCAAATAAATGAAAGAGAAATTTATACACCATGAGAAAGCCAGTACCCCAAAAAGGAAGGGAAAACATGGCAAAGGGGATGTTGACAGGAAAAGGCGCTGATAGTGTGCCAATTGTCCAAAAGAGGATAAATGAATTCCAAACGATCGCAAATAAACCTGTGGATACTATTGATAGATCAAAGCCAGGCGGTGGAACGATAATTTCTAGAGAATCCTCATTTTTAGTTAATTGAATCTTACTCCCATCCGGTTTACCCACACCCAAAGTAGGCAAGTTTGTCGTTTGTGGTTTCTCTAAAGCTGCCATCGCTTCGGTAGCAGAACTAAAACGCCTTTCTAAACTGGGTTCAGTCATTGACTTCAACCAGCGAGTCAATCCAGGACTCACGTTAGCCACTTGTTCAAACTGAATGCGAAAATCCTTTTGGGGTAAATCGGCTGGGTGAGTACCCGTTACCAAGTAAATTAACGTTGCACCTAAGCTATAAATATCAGAAGCCGGAACCGTGCGGCCGCCAAATTGCTCCTGTGGCATATAGCCATAGCTTCCTACCACAGTCCTAGTACCGGTTTCAGTAGCGAGGACAGTTTGCACCGAACCAAAATCTACTAGGTAAACTTGACCAACACTATTACCAGAACGCTCTCCCAATAAAATATTGCTAGGCTTAATATCACGGTGGATAACAGGCGGATATAAACCATGTAAGTAAATGAGAATTTCTAAAAGTGCTTTGGCTATTTGTTTGACTTCTGCTTCGGTAAAAGTCCGCCCAGATTGAAAGTATTGCTCTAAAGTTTTTGCTGGGATATAAGTTTGTACTAGGGCAAATCCTTTTATGATCGGTGAATTTACCTCAAAATAGTCTAAATAGCGAGGTATTAAGGGATGTGACAAAGATTTTAAAGTTTCAGCTTCTCGCTCAAACAGCTTGAGATCATCCCATTCAAAATCATTACCAAAAGAGAGTAACTTGATGATGACTAATTCCTGAGTATTCAAGTCACGAGCGATAAGTGTCCGCCGCCCTGCTTTTTTGCCTAATAGCTGCTGAACTTCATAGCGTAGATGGGTAGCGTCTTGTCCTCGGACATCGCCTAATATTTCGCCAATCATTATGGTTTCTGATAATGCTACAGTTGAAAAATTTTAATAGCTTATGACTTTTCAATTTGGCAAATCGATATTTTTAGTATAATTGCGTAATTCTATGCCCTCCCAACTTTGGCCTTATATTACCCCTGGCATTCCTGATGACTTATTCGAGCATTTGCCAGGAATTCCCCTGAGCCAGCGAGAAGTCCGACTACTGTTAATTGCCCAACTGCGGTTAACATCAGATTCTGTTTTGTGGGACATTGGCGCAGGGACAGGTACAATTCCCGTAGAGGTGGGGCTATTGTGTCCAAAGGGTCAGATTATCGCTATAGAAAGGGATGAAGAAGTAGCTAATCTGATCAAGCGTAACTGCGATCGCTTTGAAGTGAAAAATGTCGAAGTCATTGAAGGTAGCGCCCCAGAGTGTTTACATGACCTTAAGGTTTCCCCTCACCGTGTTTGTATTGAGGGAGGAAGACCCATTCAGGAAATTCTGCAAGCAGCTTGGCATTATTTGCCACCATCCGGTCGGGTTGTAGCCACAGCTGCTAATCTAGAGAGTCTGTATGCTATTTCTCAAAGTTTTTCTCTGTTAAGAGCTAGAAATATCGAAGTAGTGCAATCTGCGGTTAACCGCTTAGAGACGCGCGGCTTTTCTCAAACCTTTACCGCCGTTGATCCCATTTTTATCCTCAGTGGTGAGAAACTGGATTAGGGAATGGGGCATGGGGCATTGGAAGAGGCGGTAAGGGTAGGAGAAGACGAAGATGAGGAAGCAGGGGAAGTAAGGGAAGCAGGGGAAGAAAGAATAACTAACTAATT
>CAZZZY010000451.1:0-5538 GCA_964658545.1 uncultured Acetobacteraceae bacterium
CAGAAGATAGATGCCCTAGTTACGTAAATCTTGGGTAGGTTGCAGATTCATGAAACAAACTATGTGCTAAGGGAGATATCTAGTGGATTACTGATGTCTAAAACAAACTTCAGCCTTTGGTAATACTAATTATTAATTAAAGCATATTAATATGAACAGGTTATCTCCATCTGACTCAAAGTAAGTAGGCGATAAAAAATTAAGATATTGTCTTGGGGTCGCACCAATCTATATAGCAGTCCTAAATCATTTGTGAAAACTTCTCTTTCTTTTCTTGGCGCTTTTGGCATCTTCTCTACGAGACGCTGCGCGTTGGCGGAAGCCTCTCATAGAAAAGATGGTTCGTTAATTTTCACAACTCAGATAGGATTGCTATATCAGAGTTGGAGTTGGAAGGCGGGACAAAATACGCCATGAATTAATAATAATCTGGCTACGGCAAATTCAAATTTTAGAAAGAATTCGGCAAATGGTGTCTAAACACAAAGATTTAAGTCCGCCTAAAAATAATCTAAAACTTCACTACTGTAGGTAATAACGTTGTGCAATTTAGGGATTTTTCAATAAATAAATTATTATCTATCCAAATAAACGAACCAGGCACAGAGAAGCCAGTATATTGTGGGGTTTTGCCAACTGGCGCGACACAAAGAGATGAGGAATAGAGGGATTTTCGTTTTTGATTCTGAATTACGAATCTTAAGGGAGTTAAATATCTCATGTCACTCAATCATTCAATTCCATCTGGCTCTTCCGAGCAAACTCACGATCTAAAAAACAGTGCTGTAAAGGAATCTGATTCAGTCTTAGCGTCAGTGTCAACAGAGCCGATTCATGCTGAAGAAACCGCTTCTAAACCCCCTCAACAGCGCAAGACATGGCTTTGGGTCATACTGGCAGTTCTGCTAATTGGGGGCGGAGGCTTTGTAGGCTGGCGATTGTTAAAGAGACAAGCTCCGCCACCAAAAGCGGCACCCCCTCTGTCGGTTAAGGTGCAAACTATTGAGCCGAGTCAAGTTCAATCTACCTCTGAGTTTGTTGGCACCTTAGAAGCCCAACAGCACGTTTCGCTTCAACCGCAAATTCAGGGGCGAATCGAGCGTATATTTGTATCCAATGGCGATCACGTCAGCCAAGGAACGCCGATTCTATCTTTAAGTTTGGATCAGACTACAGCCAATGTCTCCAACGCCATTGCTGTGGTTAACTCGGATCGTGCGGCTGTAGTCACCGCTAAGGCACAACTTCAAGAACAACAAGCCAATCAAGTGAAAGCAGCGGCAAATGTGCAATTAGAGCAAGTGCAGTTCCAGCGAACCAAGATGCTTGTAACTGAAGGCGCAGAGGCGCGACAAGAACTCGATATTGCTAAAAATAACATAGATGCAGCGATCGCTACCCTAAATGCTGCTAAAAAGCAGGTAAGTGCTAACCAAGCAAGCGTCAAGCAGGCACAGTCGAATGTGCAGCAGGCACAGGCTCAAGTTGCCTCAAATCAGGTGAACCTGAAGCAGAAACTGGTGGTTGCACCCATTAATGGTATTGTTGGCGATTTTTCCGTCAAAATGGGCGATTATGTGAATATTGGCAGCACCTTGACGACAATTACCAAAAACGATCTCCTAGATATGCGAATTTTGGTGCCGTCTAACAATGCTGCCCAATTGCGTCGGGGATTACCTGTAGAACTACTGGATGTCAACACGGGTAAGCGTTTAACCACTGGCAGTATTAACTTTATCTCGCCGCAAGTGAATACATCCGGCCAATCTATCTTAATCAAAGCCCGATTTGCAAATTCAAATGGCAAATTGCGGGATGGGCAATATGTTCGCGCTCGGATTATCTGGAGCCAGAAACCGGGGATTTTGATTCCGACTCAAGTGGTGAGTCGGATTGGTGGACAGAGTTTTGTCTTTGTAGTGCAAGAAGACAAGTCAAAGGGAAAGCCGCAATTCGTCGTGCATCAAAAACCTGTGAAGTTGGGCGATGTGCAAAACGAGCACTATCCCATTTTAGAGGGAATTAAAGCAGGCGATCGCCTAGCGGTGTCTAACATTATCAAACTGCGAGATGGAATCCCCGTTCAACCAGAACCTTAGGAGTTAACGATCGTGTCGATTGCAGACATTTTTATCCGGCGACCTGTCTTATCAACAGTTTGCACCCTGCTGATCTTGCTGGTCGGTGGCATCTGTATTCCCTTGCTGCCGATCAACAACTTACCTGACATTGCACCCATT
The DNA here is from genome assembly GCA_964658545.1 of uncultured Acetobacteraceae bacterium. GTDB lineage: Bacteria > Cyanobacteriota > Cyanobacteriia > Cyanobacteriales > Nostocaceae > Nostoc. The sequence goes on from CAZZZY010000451.1 coordinate 2,244, forward strand.
CAGGTGCAATCTAGCAGCACCTATATTGGCGCAGATGCCCAAACTGTTGAAGATACCGTATCAACCGTGATTGAGCGGCAAGTGAACGGGGTTGAGGGGATGCAGTACATGACTTCAACCAGTGGTAACGACGGCTCAAGTACAATTTCAACATTTTTTGACCCAACGAGTAACCGTGACATTGACCAAGTTAACGTGCAGAATCGAGTGGCGATCGCCCAACCAACTTTACCTCAGCCTGTGCAGCAAACCGGAGTAACGACGGAAACAAAGTCCAGCAGCATTCTGCTGGTCTATGGATTCTATACCGGAAATAGCGAGTATGATAGTATCTTTTTGAGTAACTATGTTGACCTGTATATCACCGATGCAATCAAGCGAGTCCCTGGTGTGGGGGATGCAACGCTGTCTGGGGAACGCCAATATGCAATGCGGTTGTGGCTCGATCCCAATGCTTTAGCCGGTCGGGGATTAACGGCAACAGATGTCAGCAGTGCGTTAACTTCTCAGAATATTCAAGTGGGGGCAGGATCGATTGGTCAAGCGCCCACGAATCCGGATCAGACCTCGAGTTTTCCGCTTCGCATTAATGGTAGATTAAAAAATGTCAAGGAATTCGAGAACCTGGTAATCAAGACCGAAACCGACGGGACGCTAGTTAAACTCAAGGATGTGGGACGAGCCGAGTTAGGCGCACAGGACTATACAGTTTCGGCACTGGTGCAGGGCAAACCGGGTGTTGCCCTGTTGGTCTATCAGCTTCCGGGCAGCAATGCGCTGAATACTGCCAAAGCCGTGGAAGCGCAAATTGCAGAGCTAGAGAAAAACTTTCCACCCGGTTTGAAAGCGGTCATCTGCTATGACACCACCAAGTTTGTGGAAGTCTCAATTGAAGAAGTGGTCAAGACGCTGGCGGAAGCCATCGCCCTAGTGGTGCTGGTGATTTTCGTCTTTTTGCAAGATTGGCGGGCGACGATCATTCCGGCGATCGCTATTCCTGTATCCCTGATTGGGGCATTAGCCTTTGCCTATCTCTTGGGCTTCTCGCTCAACACTTTGACCATGTTTGGACTGGTATTGGCAACGGGTCTGGTGGTAGACGATGCCATCATCGTTGTGGAGGGGATTGCTGCCAAGATGGAACAAGGCTTAGACCGAAAGCAAGCGGCTTTTGAGGCGATGGAGGAGCTTTCTGGCGCGGTGATTGCCACCTCCTTGGTATTGATAACGGTATTTATTCCGGTGTCCTTTTTTCCGGGCGCAACCGGCATCATGTATCGGCAGTTCGCGCTCATCATTATCTTCTCCATTGGTATTTCTTTGTTCAATGCCCTCAGCTTCACCCCCAGTATGTCTGGACTCTTCCTGCATCATACCGACGATGAAGGGCGAGGACCGTTGGGCTGGTTCTTTCGTCAGTTCAACCGGGGCTTTAGCTGGGTACTGGCGCAATACGAGCGCCTGACCAAGTTCTTGATCCGCATCCGTATGTTCATAGTGGGGCTATTTATTCTTGGACTTGCAGCAACAGTATTTATGTATATTTCCGTCCCCAGTGGATTTGTGCCTGATGAGGATCAAGGTATTATCGTCGGTCTGATTCAGGCTCCCGATGGTGTCTCCCTTACCTCCACCGAAAAAGTGGTTAACACTGTGTATCAAACTCTGGAAAAACAAGTGCCTGAGATGGAAGCGTCTGTAGTATTTGCAGGCTTTGGTTTGAACGGAAATGGGCCGAATCAGGGAACTTTTTTCCTGAAGCTAAAGGACTGGAAAGAACGCCAGGGTGAAAAACATTCGGCCAATGCGATTATCCAACGACTCAATGGCGCATTAATGCAAAATCAGGATGCACTCATCCTCACTTTTAACCCGCCAGCCGTCTCTGGCTATGGCGTTTCCGGCGGCTTTGAATTTCAACTTCAAGACCGCAGCAACGGACAACTGAGTATCGATCAGTTTCTGGCGATCGCCCAACAAATGATTGCCAAAGCCAATAAGAATCCTGCCTTACGCCAAGTGTTCACCCAATTCACAGCCAGTACCCCCCAGTACCAGATTGACATTAACCGCGATCGCTTAGAGGCCCTCGATGTCGATTTTAGTCAGGCAATCAATACGCTGGGCGCTTATATTGGTGGGCAGTATATCAACGATTTTACCTTCTCCCAGCGCAGCTACCGAGTATACATCCAGGCAGATCAACAGTTTCGTAGCTCTCCAGACATTATTGGTCAAATTAATGTCCGTTCTAGAGGTGGTAATATGGTGCTACTGAATGAAGTTGCCAAAGTGACTCCCATTACAGGACCGCAAACCATCAGCCACTTCAACTTATTTCGCTCGATCGAGATTCAAGGCACTGCTGCCCCCGGTTACAGTTCTGGGCAAGCAATTGCGGCGATGCAGCAAATCTTTAAGGAGATTGAGCAGCCCGATCTGGGTTATGACTGGACAGGGCTTTCCAGAGAAGAAAGCAAATCTGGGGGACAAGCCATCTTACTGTTTGGTCTCGGTATTGTGGCCGTGTTTCTGATTTTAGCGGCTCAGTACGAAAATTACATTGACCCGATGATCATTTTGCTGACCGTGCCCTTTGCAGTTCTCGGCGCGTTGGTGTTCACCTCATTCCGAGGGTTAAGCAACGATCTGTACTGTCAGGTAGCATTGGTAATGCTGATTGGTTTGGCTAGTAAGAACGCAATTTTGATTGTGGAATTTGCCAACCACTCGCGGGAGCAGGGCATGACCATCACCCAAGCCGCGCTCCATGCTGTCGAACAACGGTTTCGCCCGATTTTAATGACTACAATCGCTGCACTGGTTGGGTTTCTTCCTTTAGTGCTGGCATCAGGGGCAGGTGCAGCCAGCCGCTTGTCCATCGGCACGGCTGTATTTGGTGGCTTAGTTATTTCCACCTTTATGAGCTTGCTCTTAGTGCCTGTTCTTTATGTGGTGGTCAAAAATCTTACAGACTTTGGCTCTAAAGGTAAACCTCCCAAGCCTCCCGAATCGCCTGAACCTACTCCATCTGGGGAATTAGCCTCTTTGAATGGAAAAGGTCAAGGAACAGTCGTAAACTCTCAGGGAGATGCCTCTGCTTAACGGCTTGAGATATTTCCAAGAAATAAATTCTCAATCGCTTTAAGCACGTCACCACTTTGTATCTCAGGAGACACTAACGAGAAATCCTTGAGATGCACCACACTCAATTTCCATTCTTGGGAACAATACCTAATTTACATCAATACGCTTGGGTTAAGGCTAAAACTCTGTTACCAAAGTCAATTTTTTA
>CAZZZY010000452.1:0-5535 GCA_964658545.1 uncultured Acetobacteraceae bacterium
GGCATTGGGCATTGGGCACTAATAACAAATGACTAAAAGAAATTGTAAAGCGCCAATCCCTCTATAGTGAAGGTTGACGCTTTACGGTGTATATTTACTTAGTATGAGTTAGGGTCTTTTTTGGCTGACCCCATGTTATTAATACTTATGATCCCCGATTTTTGAATCACATGAAGATTCCTTAACCATTTCTTTAGATTTACTTTCCTGATGATTATTTCAAGTTTTGTGAATCTTGCTTTTCTTGGGGGTAATAGAGGCTCCTAAGATTTCAGATACCCATACTTCAAAGTTGCGGATAGGATGAGAGCGGAGGGCTACGTCGGCATGGACAATCGGTTCAACTAGAATGGTAAACATCCCCAGGCGATTACCTGCTATGACATCGGTAAATAAGCGATCGCCTACCATCCCCACTTGATGCACTGGTAGATCCATTGTCCTCACTGCTGCCCTAATTTTGCGTCGAGAGGGTTTAGCTGCACCCAAATAGTAAGGTAGATTGAGCGATCGCGCAATTCCCCCAATTCGCGCTTCACTCAGGTTGTTACTCACCAAACACAATGCAGTACAGGTGCGGATTTGCTCCACCCACTCTCGTAGTTCTGGGGAAGCCAGCCCTACTCTAAAGGGTACTAAAGTTTCATCTACATCCAATACCAGCCCCTTCAAACCGTATTTTTGGATAATATCTGGTGTTAGGTTCAACACTGAACCTTCCAAAATCAAATCAGGTTGCAAAAGATTGTTCCAGGCCATAGTCAACAGTCAAATTTAAATAGCTTAGACAAATGAGCATAACCCAATATAGTTTAGTCAGTCGAACTCTATGCTGGAATATCTCCCTGAACATTTTGATATAAAATCCCTAAAATCTTATCTATCTCTTTGATGTAATATTTATTCAAATCAATAAATATATCATTTTCTTCTAATTTCAAAAACTTCCAAACATCCCCCATTTTTAACGCACCATAAATTTTCCTAATTTCATTTCTTTCCTGTTGACTAAACAATTGTACTACCGAAATTGCCGTAAAATATCAATTGATAATAGCAAATAGGGCGACAATGCAAAAACTCATTTTTCATGACAGAGATAGATTTAGAGCGCAGGCCCTATTCCTTGGTGAGGATATTAACTTACAGACGTTGGAGAATTACGTTTGCTTGGCAACGATGCCAGTAATGGTTACAGTCGGTGAACACGGCTGTGCGGTACTGCTAGACTATGGTGCAGTTGTCTTATTTAACCTTGAGCCTGTGGAAAAGATAGCCTTCTTGACCAAACTATCCTCTCAGGTTATTGACTCTTTTACCAACCCCGAAACAGAAGAGGTGGAAGTTCATCTCAACATTGCAGAGAGTGAAAGAGTTAAGGAAGGAAAAATTTTGCTGCATGAATTTAGTGTAGAACGCTTGCAAATAGTGGCTGATATTCTCGCTAAGAGTGTTGTGCTGTCTCATTATGAAACTAGCCTAGCGACTGTATTCGATCAAATTGAACCATTTGCAGCTAGTCTCCAGCGCGAAAACAGAGGAAGAAAGCAGAGTAGGGAATTACTGCGTCAACTTGGGACTACGCTGTTAGTTCAACATAAAATTGTCGGTCGAGTAGAGATTATTGATAAGCCAGAGTTACTCTGGGAGTCTCCACAGCTAGAAAACTTATATCTCCGCTTGGAGGATGAATACGAAATCCGGGAGCGTCACAATGCCTTAGAACGCAAGCTAGAGCTAATAACCCAAACCGCACAAACAGTCCTAGAGTTCATGCAACATAGCAGTAGCCAGCGAGTAGAATGGTATGTAGTGATTCTGATTGTGGTGGAGATTCTGCTGTCATTGTACGACATCATTTTCAAAGGCTAACAAATTTGAAGCTCGTAACAATTTCTGCCAACACTGTAAATTTATATGCTTTTTCAGAATCTTAAGCAGTAAAAAGTATCCCAATTTGGTATCAATGTTTCATTGCTTCCACATTTCATGGGACATTGCAAAAGGTTTAAGTAGATTTTAATTACAATGAAAATTCCCAATTAAAAAATTCAAAATGAAAATATTACATTTTGAATTTTTAATCTTATTCTACTTCATTAAAAAGATGTTCCTCTAACAGAGGTTGTACTTGGCGAAACTCCTCTGGAGAGAGTAATTCAGGTTCACCTGTTTTCGCTATCCGTGCAAAAAATAACAGGGGGTCGAGGGGTGTATAAATTGCATACTCCTGATCTTCATCATAGAAGCTAGCGAGTAGCTGTAATTGCTCTGGATCTAAATCTGCTTCTTCGTCTTCGATTTCTAAGGTAAAGAGTTCTGATTCTTCAACTGGCGGTAAATCACCTGCAACTGTCAAAGCATAAGCTGTGTTTTTCAACACCAGATTCTGCTCAGATAGTACAGCTTGAGCATTAGCAAAAATTTGCTCAATGATGTTGTCGTCTTCTACTAGAACCGCTTCTTCTTCCTCATCGTCACCTTCCCAAGAAAAAATTTCTACGGGTGAGTCTACAGGAAGAAGTAAAACGTATTCTTGTCCATCTACCTCAAGGGAATGCTCTACATAACATTCGAGCGATCGCCCTTTGTCATCGGTTAAAGTGATGGAACCCGCATGAGCGTTATCATTTTCTTCAGGAAAGGGAGGGGAAAACATAGCCGAAATGTAAAAATTTAATAAATATCAGCAAGTTGGGAAATCGCTTAACTATTTAATGACATATTATCTCAAGCAAATAGCTTTACACGTAGATCCAACTGCTGGCTAATCGTTTTCAGAATATCATGTTAAAAGGTATCAATATTCAATAGCCACAACTGAACTGCGGGAACTAGCACGCTTAACATCCAGCCATTGTTGCAAGATTAAAGCGGCTGCCTTCCGGTCAATCAAACCTTTATGGCGTGACGGGGAGCGGTTCTCAGCTATCAGCAGTTGCTCTGCTTGAAATGAAGTTAATCGCTCATCCACATATTCCACAGGCAGTTTCAGTGCTTTAGTAAGTCTGATAGTAAATTTTTGAACTTGACGTGCCTGAAATCCTATTGAGCCATCCATTGAATAAGGTAAGCCCATAACTAGGATTTGCACCTCGCGTTCATTAACTATTTGCCGGATTTGCTCGACATCCTGCTCAAAAGATGTGCGCTCAATTGTGGTGATCCCAGTGGCAATTAAACCCGTGCGATCGCACCCTGCCACACCAATCCGCTTGCGACCGAAATCTAGTCCCAAGGCTGAAATAAACGGTTTTGGTTGCTCTTGGGATATCACACTAATTCTCCTGCTGTGCATCTGCTGATTCCGGAATCGGCGATGCTTCCATGCTAGGGTTTTTTCCCGAAAAGTTAATCGGTTCGGGCTTACTTGGCAGTGGTTTATCTGAGGATGGCAGCTTTCCTGGTTGGATCCATGACATCCCACCTGGTATAGGTTTACGTGCCGGCTGTAACCCTTGCAGCATATCAGTCCACTGAATTCCTTCTAATGAGACGAATTTAGACTCCCGGAGCTTGTGCCACACAGAGCGAGACATAACTAATGTATGTTCTATGCGTTTTGCTCCAATTCGTTCCAAATACTCTTCTCGCTCTGCCTGATAGTCAGAGGAAGCTAGTTGCAACCCTTGCTGGGGAAAATCTTGGGCAATCCGAGCCAGTTGAGATAGCAATTCTGGATATAGCCAGGTGTAAGCAGGATGAACCGTCAGCGTTGCCACGTGGGGAACTTCCCCCTTCCGGTCAAGTTGCACCTGAAAATAGCCGATCGCAGCTTTGCGTTGGGGTTCAAATACGTAACCACTGACTACTTCCGTTTTTGTCAGCCATTGCTTCACAGCATCAGTTAAAGCACCAAACAAACTGGTTTTAAAGTCGCGGGTATTGCGATCAAAAACCTGACGTACCAGAGGTGGCATAGAAGCCGTATCTAGTTGATATAGTAACTGGGCATCAGCATTACTCACTGGCAAAAGGTTAGGCAAATCTGGCTCTGCTTGTGCCAATTCAGCCAGTAATTCTGGTCCAATTTCCCAGTATGTCATTTCTGCCAGACGCTGGAATCCATTTTGTCGATATAGTGCCAGTGCCTCTATATCATTAATGTTAACTTCCAGTAGCCAAGTGCGAGCTTCCAAAATCGATTCAAAGCAATGACGCAAAAGTTGCGAACCAATTCCTTGTTTATCGACACCACGCTCTAACAGCACTTGATCGATGCGCCAAGTGCTGCGTGTTCGGTTAAAGGGTGACACTTGAATCATTCCAAGGAGCATCCGCCCTTGCTCTGCAATATAAGCACAGAGACGATACTGGAGCGGGTTAGGAAACCAACTCAAAAACTTGAGTAATCCATACCAGCGACGCAGCATGAGCATCTGGCTGATGGCAAAACTTGCTCCCTGGGGAGTCAAGGCTGCGAATGACTCTTGAGTTATGCGCTCAATCCCGTCCAGATCCCGGTATTGGACTGGTCGGATAACAACGCTGAGGTTTCTGGGAAGTAATGAAGTCATTTTTATTCGAGCCGCTATTTAGCCTTAACTAACTGCTCTTCAAAGGAACTGCTGCAATAATACTAACTGCTTTTTGCCCTTGACTATTGCGCCAAAGGGGTGATTTGAGTAATTTTATACTTAAAAAAGCAGAACAAGCAGACCTTGCGAGCATCCCATTGGCATTAACCCAACAACATCTGCCTTTATTTTATTGGAATTTTGATTAAAATTTGTATATATTTACAGCCCTTGTCGAGAAACTAGCTTTTCAAAGTGGGCTTGGGTTTGATGGAGTAATTGCTGGCGACTATCTACCAGTGTTTGCTTCAGGGATGGAACAAGATTGCGGGCTTGCAGAGTCATATGAAGTTGCAGGTTGGCGACATATTCACTGAAATCTTGATTCACTTCATCTGCGCCCGCATCTGTTAATAAATTTGATTCCATTGCCACTGTGTTCTCCTGTGTTAATCCTGTGCTGTTTCTGTTCATGACCAAAAACTATCATGTTGTTTGGATTAACTTCTTAATTTGCAATGAAGTTTAACGCTTCTTAGGGATAGCGATCGCAGTAGAGTTTTTTTCTGCCCATTAAAATCTCAAACCAACACCACCTTGTACAGAGATAGCTGTACCACCGCTATCACGGTAGGCATCAAAAGCAATGATGGCGTTGCCAAAAAGGACAGTATTGCTATTTGGGATCATATAATCAATGCCCGGTTGTAAAGCAAAGCTAATTTTATCGCCGACAGGAGAAGATCCACCACCACCAGCGAACGCTAACCCAGCACCCAGGTAGACATCAGCTTGCCAGTTAAGGGGTAAATCATAAGAAACCGTTGGTACAACTGCCGTATTATTCCCAATTAACACTTGGGCGCGGACTGAAATCGGTGCTTCCAAAAGCTTGTAGCGCCCAGCTATCACTCCCCCAATTTGGACACCATCACTCAAACCAACAGTGGGTCCTATACCGATATAACTGCCATAAGCTACTTGAGCTTGTGCTGGTTTCGTACTCGCCAGACTCAAA
>CAZZZY010000453.1:0-5534 GCA_964658545.1 uncultured Acetobacteraceae bacterium
GCGAATTGCGAATTGTTTTAACGGTCTAGTTCAAACAGTACTAAATTAGTAGGTTGCAATTTCACTTCTTCTCCCGCAGAAAAATGTTCAGCAGCTTCAGAACCTGGCCCAGACCATAAGGTATCAGCAGAATCCAATAATTTATTAGCGTTGTTACCATTTGGCAGAGTCACTGTCACTGGAGACGAATTAAAATTCATCACAAATATTAGTTCACTCGCTTCGCACCAACGACGCACAATAACTAACTGCTTGTCTTCATCGCTACTTGCTTTGATGAAATTGCGGTCTTGATTCAAAAGCGCTGGATGTGTCTTACGTAAATTAATTAACTGGCGATACCAATTCCACAGAACCTTGTGATTACCTTCATTGCGTAATTGCCAATTAAGTTTAGAACTTAAGAAAGTTTCTGCCGCTTCGGGATCTGGGGGATCATCTGCATAGTGAAATGCTTCAAATTCTTGTTTGCGTCCGGCTCTAACTGCTTGAATTAAATCTGGATCGGAGTGGCTGACAAAGTAAATGAAGGGTGCAGTTTCTCCATATTCCTCTCCCATAAATAATAGCGGTAAGTAGGGTGAGAGCAACACAGCACCAGCAGCTAACTTTAATCCTTCAAAAGAGATCCGTTGGCTGAGGCGTTCTCCTTTCATTTGATTGCCGATTTGATCGTGATTCTGAATGCACACTGAAAACTGTGATAAAGAGCGATCGCGGCAAGATACGCCATGAAATCGCTGGCGATGTGGTGCATACTTCCAATCGTAGACAAAAGTATCATTGTAAGCTTTTGCCAAATCAGCAAACTGTCCAAAATCTTGATAATATCCTTGGCGATCGCCTGTCAACAGTGTATGTAATGCATGGTGAAAATCATCACTCCATTGAGCATCAATTCCATATCCCCCCAATTCTGATGGACGAATGATTTGCGGATTATTCAGGTCACTTTCGGCAATTAAATGGCGTTTCCATTTTTGCCCTTGCTGCGAGAAATGATGAACTGCTTCCGCCAGTTCCCACAAAAAATGTTTGGCTCCCAAGTCGTAAATTGCTTGAATGGCATCAAGCCGCAATGCATCAATGTGGAATTCGCGCAACCAATAGAGCGCATTTTGGATAAAATAATTTCGCACACCCTGACTATGGGCAGCGTCGAAATTCATCGCATTGCCCCACGGCGTTTTATAGGTTTCCGTAAAATAAGGCGCGAATTGCCCCATATAATTACCTTCTGGCCCAAAGTGGTTATACACCACATCCAATACCACAGCAATATTGTGTTGGTGGCAAGCATTCACCAGTTGCTTCAGTTCGGCCGGGCTACCATAAGAATTTTGCACAGCAAAGGGGTAAACGCCATCATAACCCCAGTTGCGATATGTCAAAGAAGCCTCTATATGGGTGTCTCCCGGAAACTGAGCGATAGGCATGATTTCAATGGCATTAATTCCCAGTTCCCTGAGTTCTGGTAGACGGGGAATGATGGCGGTGAAGGTTCCTTCAGGGGTGAAAGTACCAACATGGAGTTCGTAGAAAATCATCGACTCCACAGGAATACCAGCCCACCCTTCATCTGTCCACTCAAACTGATGATCGACAATTTGAGACGGTCCATGCACTCCTTCCGGTTGATACTGCGACGCGGGATCGGCAAAAGCGTCTTGGCCATTCAAGACATACCGATAAAGCGTGCCCGGATACACATCGTTCACTTTTGCGTGCCAGTATCCCTCAGACTGAGGCTTGAGGGGAATAATCTGCTGCTGTGCTGTCAAAGTTTTTACCGTGACGCTATCTAATAGCGGCGACCAAACTGTAAATTCACATTCCCCGTTACCCAAGTAGTTAGCACCAATTCTCACGCAGTATCCTCCCGTCAGATTCTATGTTGTGCGATCGCAAATGCCATTGATTGCACAATGTTTACAAACACGCCAGATAGCATAATGGTTGTTTTAAGAGACTTTTAGCTAGTATCCAAAGGTTGAATTTTGGATCACCAAATTCTGTCTCAAGGCGAGTTGCGGCAAAAATATTTGCGATTATGACGAGAAAAATATACTAATAAGACTTACGTATTGATGTGATTTGTTAACACTGGCAAACAATAGCCAACCTGAATTCTGCCTTTAGTTATCTACCTTGCAGTTTCCATCAACACAGTACGATGATTCATAGGTATTGGAACGCTTACCGAAGAGTACATAGCGGTGATCGCGGATTTGTTCGTAAAAGCGATCGCCTGTCCATTTCATCCCCGGTAAGGCTCGATAAGCGTCTACAAATATACTTCCTGCTGGCAATAACCGCCCAATTTCTTCAACAGCGTTACTACCTTGCCAACGTCTCTGAGGTTCATTACCATCAATTAAAATCACCCCCTGTTCACAGTCTTGGGCTGTAATTCCCCACTGTAAAAGTGTCTGCTCATCTTGCATGGGAGTGTAATGAAATAACTTTCCCTTATCAAAGGCTTCTAGCGATCGCACTAAAGTAACGCACAGATGACAATTTCCGTCGTAAATTACGTAGTAAGTCATGGAAATACGGCTCTTTGGCAAGTGTATAAATACAACTTTGGTATTCTAGCTTAGAAAACTGTAGCGATCGCTCTTACTTCACCTCAGTCAAAATAAAATTGTAAGTTGTTAAATAGGCATAATATCGTCAAGTTTAAGTTGTAAATTTGGTAGGAGTTCGGAATAAATAGTATCTCCTAAGCGATATTGTTGCTGCTGGTACACACCGTTAACTAACTGACAAACGGTGAAAGTGGGTTGTTTAGGATTACCGATAAATTGCAAGCCACCCAGACCCCGAAAGTCCACAATCCAATATTCTGGGATGTTAAGAAAAGCGTATTCTTCCACTTTTCTTGCATAATCATCTTGCCAATTTGTACTCACAATTTCAGCAACCAGTTTAATAGTACTTCCGTTACAAACAATCGGTTCTTTTTGCCAAAGCGGTTCTTTACCAAGTTCTGCTTTATCTAAAACAATTACATCAGGACGCAGTGCTGTAGCTTCAGCAGCAGGTGGTTTAATCAAACAAGTTTTTGGGATTAGCCAGTTGAAATTAGAACTAAAAATTTCGACATAGATTCTACCAGCAATACTACCTGCAACAGCTTCGTGTGGCCCTGTAGGTTCCATGTCTCTTACTTGTCCGTCGATTAGTTCGTAGCGTGTATTATCACCATATTGGGCTATAAATTCTTCAAAAGTAAGTAATTTGGGTGAAGTGTAGGTCATAGGTCTTATTTTGACTTGACTTATGCTTATTGTAGCGATCGCCGTTGCAAAGTACAGGAAGGAATAAGAGTTTTAAGTCAAACATCGCCCCCGGTTTTTAGTTATCATGCCCTTGGAATGGTATTCGCTTAGTTTTTCGTTAAAGAGAAAATATTCATGAAATACAAACTCTTGGGCAAAAGCGGGTTAAGAGTCTCTGAACTCTCTTTGGGAACCATGACTTTTGGTGAAGATTGGGGTTGGGGTGCATCTGTTGACGAAAGTCGTAAAATCTTTGATAGTTATGTAGAAGCAGGGGGGAATTTCATTGACACCGCCAACGGCTATACCAATGGTAGCAGTGAAAAAATTGTCGGTGAGTTGATCGCTAAAGAACGGGAACGCTTTGTAGTTGCGACCAAATATTCTTTTCCCTTGAAGATGAATGAAAAGAAAGGCGACCCTAACGCCAGTGGAAACCATCGCAAAAATTTAATTCAGTCTTTAGAAGGTAGCCTGAAACGGCTGAATACTGATTACATTGATTTATTCTGGTTGCACGCTTGGGATTTCACAACACCCATTGAAGAAATCTTGCGATCGCTTGATGATGTAGTCCGTCAAGGTAAAGTACTTTACATCGGCATTTCTGACGCACCCGCCTGGATCGTTTCTCAAGCAAATACCATCGCCCAATACCAAGGATGGACGCAGTTTATTGCCTTGCAAATTGAGTATAGTTTAATTCAACGGACACCAGAACGTGACTTACTACCGATGGCCAAAGCCTTTGATTTAGCAGTCACACCGTGGTCGCCTTTGGGTGGTGGTGTACTGACCGGCAAGTATAATCAGCCTCCTCAAGCAGGCGGTGAACAAGGACGACTCCAAACTTTTGGGGGAGAGGTTTCCCAGAAGAATTTAGCCATCGCTCAAGTTGTCAGTGAAGTCGCAGCAGAAATCGGACACACACCTTCACAAGTAGCATTAGCTTGGTTACTAGCTCAAAATGGCGTGATTATTCCGATTATTGGGGCACGGAAATTAACGCAGTTTCAAGATAACTTAGCTTCTTTAGATGTCACCCTCTCGCCAGAACATCTGCAACGGTTAAATGAAGTGAGTAAAATTGAATTGGGTTTCCCCCATGAGTTTTTGCAGAGTGAGATGATTCGCGATCGCCTTTTCGGTGGTACATTTAATACCATAGAAAACCATCGCATCTAACTAATAGTCATATATCGTAACATATTCAGCCGTTAATATAATCTGTCGTCAGAGAGTTTCGCCCGACCAACTGATGTCTGTTAGAGTTAGATTTAAGAGGCATTAAGTAGAACTATGAGCGACAACACAATTTCATCACGTTTGTACCCCACGCGCATTGACATTCCCGCCGAAGCACGAGTGCAAATCGTAGTACTTCTCAACCAAACTTTAGCAGCTACTTTGGATCTCAAAACTCAGGTAAAGCAAGCGCACTGGAATGTTAAAGGCACTGACTTCTACCAGTTACACGAATTATTTGATGAACTTGCTGGTGAATTGGAAGAGTACGTCGATATGGTAGCTGAACGCGTTACAGCTTTGGGCGGATACGCTTTAGGAACAGCCCGCGCCGCAGCTAGTAATTCGATTTTGCCAGAATATCCCTTTGATATTTTGGATGGTAAAGACCATGTGATAGCCTTAGCAGATCGCTTTGCCCCCTATGCTAAACATATCCGAGAAGCGATCGCTAAAGCTGATGAATTAGACGACCTCGATACTGCCGACCTCTACACCGAAATTTCTCGCACCATTGACAAACGACTCTGGTTCTTAGAAGCTCATCTACAAGTAGCAGAAATTAAGGCAGAGAATGGCAAAGCGGGTACTACTAAAACTCACAAAACACCTGTTGGTGTAAAATAAGCACTTCTGAAAGATCCGCTTTCTAACTCAGTAGTAGTATGTGCGTTACGGCTTTAGCTGTAACGCACAACTTCTTATATAGCAATCCGATTTGATTTATGAAAAATCCTCAGTATATTATATATTGATTAGGCGTTTTAAACCCAAGCGATCGCTAATCTGGGGCTATTTACGGCTCGATGTCGTTAGACTTGTGTAGTACGCTGTTAATCCTTACTTTGAGTCTGTTTTAGTTGGATGTCGAGATCAGCCCATTTCCCGACATCTTGCTCACAGGCGACTGCATGATCAAGTATACGGCAGACTCAACCTACGCCGTGGCTCTTCTGCAAGCCGATACCAGTCTTATAAACCACTGATTTGTCAATCCTCCGTGAGGAG
>CAZZZY010000454.1:0-5499 GCA_964658545.1 uncultured Acetobacteraceae bacterium
CAATTCCCCATCAAACTTGACTACTACTAAGTGTTGAACGTTGATTATTAAATCTTTCTCTAGCTAACTTTGTTGTTTGTGATTGTGAAATATTGGTATTCAAAATTTCCATGTTAAAACGGTATCCTACATTGCGGATAGTTTGAATCAAATTGGGTTGGCGGGGATCAAGTTCAACCTTTTTTCGCAGTGATAAAACGTGAGTGTCAATAGTCCGAGGGTTATCGATAGCATCAGGCCAAGCACGACGCAGCAATTCCGACCTACTCAGAGGTACTCCGCCAGCTTGTGCCAAAACGTACAGCAAACTGAATTCTTGGGGCGTTAAATCGATAAACTCCCCTTGGAAGCGGACACGGCGCTGAACTAAATCGATTTGCAAAGTGCCATAATCCAAATAAGCTGGTGCCGTAGGTGTACGCTTCCGGCGAATTAGTGACTCTACCCGTGCCAAAAACTCTTGCATCCCAAAAGGTTTGCTCAGGTAATCATCTGCACCCGCCTTTAAACCTGCGACGATATCACCTTCACTATTACGCGCAGATAGCATTAAAATTAGAGGCTGCTGCTGACGATGCAACCAACGACAAAACTCAATGCCATCACCATCAGGCAGGTCTGCATCCAATACTACTAGTGTTGGTTGATGGCTTAAAAATACTTCCCTTGCTTGATAAATACTCGCAGCTTGATGCACACGGTATTCCAGTTGTTGCAAGTGCCAACCCAACAACGACCTCAGATGGGGATTCCCCTCAATGATTTCTATACAAACCGAACCCACGGTGGCAAGACCCCTTAGCGTCTGATGACCTTCAAAGTAACAAGCCCATCTCTAAGGTTTTGTAGCCTTTGTTACTTCAACTGCTATTAGCTTTACATTTCCTTATAAAAAGCGTGGCAATATCTTTAATTTATGCCTTGCCGATAGGCAATTAGAAATATTATTAAATTTTTATTAAATTTCTCAAAGGTGTTGTTAGACTTATCAAAAGTTCTTTTAGCTTAACATTCTGCTTTTAGATGAGTGTCAGGTGGCAAATATCTATAATCCAATCAGCTAAACGTTACCACAACAGCTTTTCAACCTGATGGTAGAAATAGATTTTTCTAGCAAAAATTGGTGCCCACATTCACGAACATAACACCAATACAATTGGGCTATTGACTATGAAAATCAGAAAAATAACTTAGCAGATAACTAGAATCGATGTTTTCTGGAATAGGATTAAAATAGCTTGTAGCTGCTAGGAGGGTACTACCCAAAGTAGATGTGTTGACTTTGAGTTGATGCCAAAGTGAAATTACACTTCACATTTGAGCGTGAATCATTTACAATTCTCATTCCAAAGAGATTAATACAGCAGTTATGCTCCAAGACACACAAACCATCCGCTATTACCAAAGACTCACCGACGCCTTCGCCGAGTTATGGAATCGCGGTTATCGCACGGATGATATGCGGATGTATTTGGATGGATATCTAGCCGCACTGCGACATAGCAATGTCATTGAACCTTATCTGATTCATCGCCTCGAAGAGGAAGCCAGCCGCTACCTGTATGATGGATCAAACTTTGCAGTACCGCAACCACAGCCACAACCCGATTACTACTAAGTACCATTTGCCTGGTCATTAAAAGTAACCGTTAGTTAACGCAGATGATTATAGCATATTATCTGTATAAGTCAACAGATTGCCGTGGTGTGAGATTTTGGAGATATTGTATCGATTAAACGCATCCCCTCAGCCCTATAAGTAGCCAGATAGAATTAATTACACAATATCATTGTGTACTCCGTTGGAGAAGCCGCAGGGTATGGAGCGTTCGCGGTAGCGTCTCTAAAAGTTGCGAACGAAGCAATCACAAGGGCTAGATTGCTTCGTTTGCAATGAATGTAAATATTTTTGTCCGACTACTTATTGGTCTTGCCCATACTACCAGGGCTATTTCATTCTCATCTAGCCCGCCTCAGAATGAATTCTGAGTCTAATAGCGAAAGTCGTCTAAAGACGACTGAGTAAAGGTTATAGTCCGTTTTAACGGACTATAGCTAAAAGCCTATGAACTTTAGTTATAGGCAATTTATGTCTAGAACGAAATAGCCCTGCCATACTACTGAGGACAGATCAAACATTTGTTTGTTGTCAGAAATCTATTAAAAAACCCTTGAAAGGGGAGATAAATAGTATTTCCCCTTTCAACGACATTAAATTAAAAGCAGTACATTGCCTTGATTGCGAAGCGCAAATTTAGCAGTATAATCTCTGGTTCGCCGTAAACACGAAATTAAGAGGCTAGGGCTACTTCTACCTTTTGCTGCAATTCACCTTTCTGGTACAGTTCAATCAAGATGTCAGAACCGCCAATGAATTGACCATCGATATACACTTGGGGAATTGTCGGCCAATTAGAGTATTCTTTAATTCCTTGACGGATTTCAGAGTCTGATAGAACATCAATCGTCTCGAAGGGGACACCCAAGGTATTGAGAATCTGCACAACGTTGTTGGAGAAACCACATTGGGGCATTAACTTGTTTCCCTTCATGAAAACTAAAATCTTGTTCTGTTTTAGCAAGTTATCAATTTTCTCTTTGAGTTCTGGCGTCATGGTATTTGTGTTTCCTATGTTGTATTAATAGACTGAGGAGTGAGGAGTTAAAAATTCATAATTCATAACTCTTCACTCATAACCTTAAGAGCTTGCTGTTGCTTGCCAAGCTTCAGGAGTGTATGTTTTTAATGCCAAGGCATGAATCGCTTCAGATGACACAGCTTGCTTTAAGGCACCATAAATTAGCTGGTGCTGCTGCACCAGTCCCTTACCTGCAAAGTGCGATGAAACTACTGTTACCTGATAGTGGTCACCGCCACCAGTCAAGTCTTGCACCTGAACCTGGGCGTCTGGCAGTTCCGCCTTGATCATTGCCTCAACCTGCTGCGGACTAATCATCGCAATTCCTGAAAAAACTTACTTTTCTATTATTAACAGATATAGAGCAAATACCTGTGCCAACTTCAGGTTTTGGCAAGGCTAAGGATAAATGCGCCTCTAAGGTATATTTTTGAGAACGCTGGGTCAAAGCAGATAATCCTATCCTAGCACTGGGGCGTTCCAAGGTGCTGCTCAGGGAGAGAAGAAATGAAAGATGGGGGATATGGGGAAAAACAGGCAACGAACGCCGATTTAATTTATTTTTTTGGGGATGAAGAACTACCTTCTCTGGGATAGGGAGAATCAACAAAACCCAATTCAAATAACTGTTTATAGGCTTTCTTACCTAAATCTCGCGTCGGGTTTTGACTCTTAATTATTTGAATCAACAACGGCACAGCTAATTCTGGCTGATTTTGTGCCCGATGTACCAATGCTAACTGAAAGGTCGCTTCATCTCGCTTTTGGGCTGTTATAAGAGCTTTTTGACGCTGAGAATCAGAAACTCTATTGTCAATTCCCGAAAAGCTAGCGTTTAACTCTTGATAAAAATTAGATAGCTGATTATAAACCTCACGTGCTTCTTGCAGTTTCTTAGCAGCTAAGGGGTAGTTTTGAGCAGAAACGGCTTGTTCTGCATCTTTTACTAAGCGATCGCCTCCTTCAATGCTCAAAAGGCTGTTACCTTGGGTTATGGGGTGCAGGTTATTGGGATCATTAGGGTCAATGGGTTGTGGTTGGCTGGTAGTGCCTGGTGACTGTGATACTTGAGCATTCACAGGTGATAGCAGGCTGAGGACTGCTATGACTGATAAAAGAGTACGGTGCATCAAGGTAACAGCGGCAGCAGTGTTCATGGGATCAATTAGTGCGACAACTATATAAAAAAGTTATGGAAACTTCGGGTATCTTAACTCTGTTTTGATCTTGGACAAAGCAAAGTTACATCCTAAGTATCCCTGATTTAGGACTGAAAATCGCTTTAATAGAGTTCCCATTGCCCTTGTATAGTAACTAACTTAAATCGTTGTGATGAGCGATACCTACGGTGGAGTGCGTTAAAACAGTGAATAGTTTTCAGTTATCATAAATCTTAATTATGCACGGTTGATTGCCAATGGTGAAGAACCACTATTAGGACTCTTGCCGTTTGACGAGATTAGGAATTAGTAATTTCTGCAAATGCGTGATTAGTAATTTTTGTTTCTTGATGGCTTAATTGTTGCAGTGCCTTAGCTAAATCAGTGGTGATGCTTTTGGCATCTTGTTTTATACAGCCACTCATGTAATCCGCTACTCTGATTGGGGAGCCAATGTCAATACTCACATTTGTACCCCAATTTGGATAAGGTTGGCTGTAATTAATCCCTATGGGTATGATTTTCACTCCCAGCCCAGAATGACTAGATTCAGCACTCAAAGCAAGACGAGCAATTCCCGGTTTCAACTGGTGAACTTCGCCATCACGAAAAATATTACCTTCAGGAAAGATGACCAAGGTTTTTTTCTGCCGAAGTAGCTCAACTCCATGCCGCAATGTGCAGATAGACGGATGCTTAGAATTAACAGGAAACCCCCCCAAACGTTTGACAAACCAGCCTTGCAAACCTTGGCATTCGTCAATAGTTACCATAAATCGCAGGTCTTGTTCTCTGCGACAATCAGCAGTAGCGTAGGGTACAAGTAATGCATCCCAACGGGCCCGATGGGTAGGCGCGAGGATAACAGGCCCAGTTGCAGGGATATTTTTTTGTCCGGTTATTCTAATTTGCCCAAAGAATAATGGTAATAGGCAGTGACGACCTAATAAATATGCCAGAGGGCTTAACCAAGGAGAAACCCTTGAGATAGTACCAGTAACCTGATGATTTGCTGGTGTGCGCTGGCAGGGATCGGATGAAGAATGAAATTCCATCATGACGGATGCAGCTGATTGACGGGTAAAATGTAACGAAAAGTTTGATTAGTTACACCGTAGATTTTCTTGCGTGACTTGTGTCGTACTAGATGGACAGTTTTACCTCTGTCCGTTAGTTTACCCTACGCCGCTTACTAGCAAACCAAGTCTGTAATTGCTGACGACAAGCTGACTCTAGAATGCCTCCGATTACCTGTAAACGGTGATTAGAAGCAGCACTATCGGGTATGTTGATAACTGTACGAATTGCGCCAGTTTTTGTATCGTCTACTCCATATACAACTAGTCTTAGACGCGCTTGCAAAATAGCACCTGCACACATCGGGCAAGGTTCAAGAGTTACGTAGAGGGTACATTCATTAAGATGCCAATTTTGTAAAGTTGTTGCAGCTGTTTTGAGAGCGAGAATTTCCGCATGAGCGGTAGGGTCTTTGTCGCGCTCTTTTCTGTTTTCTCCTTGTGCCAGCAATTTGCCTGTTGAGTCAATTATAACAGCACCTACAGGGACTTCACCTGTATCACCTGCTGCTTTTGCTAATTTTAGAGCATAACTCATCCATTGTTGATGTATAGGAATCATATTTGACTTCTGAAAAAATCTCGGTAGTCTTGTAGGGTGTGTTAGCGATAGCGTAACGCACC
>CAZZZY010000455.1:0-2713 GCA_964658545.1 uncultured Acetobacteraceae bacterium
TAGGGTTTTGCCGATACAAGAGATCCAAGTTATTAATTTTGGATAAAGTCGAGCTAAGAGGTAGTTCATAAAGTCTACACTATCTAAGTAGCTAATAACACTCCCCTTAATGGGAAATTAGTAAACAGCAGTTAGCTAACTGAAGTGAATACATAAGCCTCACCTTTTCCTCAAAATCATGGGCAATATTTTTGGTCATCTATTTCGGATCAGTACTTTTGGCGAGTCTCACGGCGGTGGTGTGGGGGTTGTAATTGATGGTTGTCCTCCACAACTAGAAATTTCAGCAGAAGAAATTCAAGTAGAACTAGATAGAAGGCGGCCAGGACAAAGTAAAATTACGACCCCTCGCAAAGAAGCGGATACCTGCGAGATTTTATCAGGGGTATTTGAAGGCAGAACACTGGGAACGCCTATAACAATTTTGGTACGGAATCAAGATACTCGTCCGCAAGATTACGACGAGATGTCCGAGAAATATCGCCCTTCTCACGCCGATGCAACTTATGATGCAAAATATGGCATTCGCAATTGGCAAGGTGGGGGTAGGTCGTCAGCGCGTGAGACAATTGGAAGAGTAGCAGCAGGTGCGATCGCTAAAAAAATTCTTCGTCAAGTCGCCAATGTCGAAATTATTGCTTACGTTAAGCGCATCAAAGACTTGGAAGGTGTAGTTGATCCCAATACTGTCACCTTAGAACAAGTAGAAAGCAATATCGTTCGTTGTCCTGATGCTGAATGCTGCGATCGCATGATTGAATTAATTGAGCAAACAGGTAGACAAGGCGATTCTATCGGCGGTGTGGTAGAATGTGTGGCGCGAAATGTGCCAAAAGGTTTGGGTGAACCAGTATTTGATAAATTAGAAGCTGATATCGCTAAAGGTGTCATGTCTCTCCCTGCTAGCAAAGGCTTTGAAATTGGTTCTGGTTTTGCGGGAACCCTGCTAACGGGAATTGAGCATAATGACGAATTTTATATTGATCCCAATGGTGAAATCCGCACACTAACAAACCGTTCTGGTGGTATTCAAGGGGGGATTTCCAACGGGGAAAATATCATTTTGCGAGTTGCATTTAAGCCGACAGCAACAATTAGAAAAGAGCAGAAAACTGTAACCCGTGAGGGCGAAGAAACGCTATTAGCAGCGAAAGGACGACACGATCCTTGTGTCTTACCGCGTGCAGTTCCAATGGTTGAGGCAATGGTGGCGTTGGTACTGTGTGACCATTTGTTACGGTATCATGGGCAGTGTAAGGTCTTGTAGGCTACACATAATCCAATACGCTTGGGTTAAGGCTAAAAGTCTTTGTTAAAGTCAGTTTTTTTAACGTAGACGCAAAGCGGCTGACCGCAGGGTACCACTCCAGACGCAACGAACCACAGAGACGCAGAGTACACAGAGAGAAGAAAAAAACGCTTAACCCAAGCAAGCGTATTGGCACATAATCAATCTTCTCCCCGCAACAACCAAAAGCCGCTATAAGTCATCCCGGAATCATCTGGTTGAACTAACAAAAAATGCAATCCTCGGCTTTGCTGTTTTCGCTGTTCAAATATTTGGGCTGCTGTTGTAACTTCTGAATCTTCAAAAGTGGCAACAATCCACCTATCCACCAAGTCGGCTTCTAATAACAAGCCGTCTGGTGCGCCAGAAATGTAGTTTAACGCCACAGTCCGGGCTTGCTGTAACCACCGTGCTAGGCGCATCGATTGCCGTCCACCATAAATTACCACACCAGGGATGGGTACTGTTGATGCCAAACCCAAATTGATGGGTTTGAGATGTTCTGGGATGTGCAAAATGGGAATGGGGCGATCGCTAAATCTCGTTTCTACATCAATAGCAGCTAGAGTTGCAAAACGCCATTGTTCTCCCCAGAGGTTCTCTGGTAATGGTGCTGGGGGTGGTTTATCTAGTGTTGAGGGATATTGCTTTTCTTGTAACCACTGCTTCAGTGCCAAAGTATGGCGGGTAGGTTCGACATTTATATTTAAATTACGTCCCGCCGCCTCAATTAAGCTTAGAGATTGAGGACGAAACACCTCAATCACATCTGGCAATTTTTCACCAGCAGCTAACTCAAGTTGAGCAGCAACCCAACTCGAATTCGCTGCTGACTGGAGACAGGTAGCTTCGTACTCAAAGCTGCGAGTTGCATCACAAATCAACAACTCCCATAAAATTTGTCCAGATGCATCTTGCAAGGGACGACGATAAAAATCAACCTGCCAAATTTTCATAGGGAGGAAATGGGAACTGGGGATTGGGGACTGGAAGCAGGGGGGCGGAGGGGCAAAGAGGCAAAAGAAGAATAACAATGCCCAATGCCCAATTTAAAAAGCCTGAATCCACTCTTTGACAGAATACTCAGTCCAGATGCCGTTTTGCCAGTAGGGATCATTTTCAATCAACTGGCGCACAGTGGTTTCGTCCTCGGCTTCGTAAATTCCAAAAACTTTTGTCACATCTTTGGTGGGGCCAATGGTAATCAGCACACCGGATTCTTTCTGTTTTGCTAATCCGTCTAAATGAGCTTGACGGTGGGGGGCGCGTTTTTCGAGAACCTCTTCGCAGTATGTTCCCCAGAGTACATATTTAGGCATAGCGAATTAACTCCAAATAAAAAAATGAATGAGAAGTGGAAAGAGGGCAGGGAGTAGGAAGCAGATAAGAAAGAAGTAATCAATGCCCAATTCCCAATGCCCAATT
>CAZZZY010000455.1:2723-5498 GCA_964658545.1 uncultured Acetobacteraceae bacterium
CACCAAGGCTTCGCGGACTTTATTGTGTACTGGTTCGACTTCTGCCTCAGTAAGGGTGCGATCGCTAGCCCGATAAACTAGACGGAATGCTAAACTCCGCTGTCCTTCGACGACATTTTCGCCCCGATATTCATCAAATAATTCCACTGATTCGAGCAAATCTTTACTCGCTTTGGTAATTACTTTTTGAATTTCGGCAACTGAGATTTTCACAGGTGCAAAAAAGGCGATGTCGCGATCGCTAGCTGGATAGGTAGAATAGGGCTGGAATGCCGGAACGAGGACTTCATCTTGTCCTAAAGATTCTAAAAGCACATCTAGATCCAACTGGAAAACATAAACGGCATCTGGTAAACCTTTTTCTCGTCGCAGTTGGGGATGAAGTTGTCCAAAAATACCCAGCCTGTTACCCCGAATCCACAAGGAAGCGGTGCGTCCTGGATGTAAGCGATGATCTCGGCAATCGGGTTGAAATTCTACTTGCAAAGCAAGTTGCCGAAATACACTTTCTAAAATGCCTTTGGCTTCAAACCAAGTAATGGGTTCTTCGCGTCCACTTTTTGACCATTTGCCAACGGAAATATCGCCTCCCACAATCCCAGCCAAGGCTTCTGTCTCTTGCAAACCGTCTTCTTCTCGCCAGAAAATTTGCCCGATTTCAAAGCCGTTCAGGGAACCATTACCTTGCTCTAAATTATATTGAAAGGCATCAATCAACCCAGATATCAAATCGTTTCGCAGCGCTGAATATTCTACAAATAACGGGTTTGACAGTACTATCTGTCTGTCTTCTCCTGGTTTGACTAAAGAATAGTGAATTAGTTCTGTCAACCCTTCAGCCCGGAGGAAAGCTCGTAACTTGCGAATCAGTTCCTCGTCTAAAGGCAGATAACCAGCTTCCGCCTTTTCTGGTAAAGTATCGCAGAATTTGTTGTAGCCATAGAGACGGGCGATTTCTTCAATTAAATCAATTTCTCGCTCTAGGTCACGGTAACGGTAGGGGGGGACGGAAACTGACCATGTAGGTTGATGGGTGTTATCTTCTCCTGTAGAAGTTAACTGACATCCCAAAGCAGTCAGGATGCGCTCAACATCTTGTTCTTGGAGTTCACCTGTGTCCTCTCCTAAATCGATTGGCCCTAATATCTGATTAACTCGGTCTAAACGCAGTGCGATCGAACGACTCCAGGTAGAAGGATGGGGGCGAGTGTCGGCAATTTCCTGCTGGACAAGAATTCCACTAGCTAATTCACTAATTAAGGATAAGGCACGGCGATTAGCTATTTCCAATTCAGCGCGGTTAACTCCCCGTTCATATCTGCCAGAAGCCTCACTTCTTAACCCAACACTGCGGGAAGAACGGCGAATTGCCACAGAATCAAATAACGCTGCTTCCAAAACTAGGCTTTGAGTCCCTTCATGGACTTCCGTTTCTTCTCCACCCATGACTCCCGCCAGGGCAACGGGTCTGTCGTTAGCGGTAATTAACAAATTTGGGGTTGATAACGTGCGAGTTTGTCCATCTAAGGTTTTGAGGAATTCTCCAGCAGTGGCGAAGCGGACACCGATGGTTAAACTTTCGCTACTTGCAACTGATTTTAGGCGATCGCAGTCAAAGGCGTGTAGTGGTTGTCCCCATTCCAACAAAACGTAGTTAGTAATATCCACCACATTACTGATGGGACGTACCCCCGCAGCCCGCAAACGCTGTTGTAACCATTCGGGAGATGGAGCAATTTTGACCTGTTCAATTACCGTACCGATGTATGCAGGACAAGCTTGGGTATCGGCAATTTTTAAAGTTAAATTTCCGGTATTTTTGTTAATAGAGACTTCACCAGGTTCAGGAATGCTCAACTTTCCACCAGTTAAAGCTGCTACTTCTCTGGCTACGCCTACCATACTCAGAGCATCAGCGCGATTGGCAGTTGCGGTCAGGTCTAAAATTACATCATCTAGACCCAACAATGGGCGCACATCGCTACCCAATGGTAAATTTTCTTGGGTAAAAATATGAATTCCGTCTACATCGGTGGGCAAACCGAGTTCCTTTAAAGAACAAATCATGCCCTGAGAAGGGACACCACGCAATTTTGCAGGTTTAATTTTTAAATCGATGTTAGGTAAATAAGTACCCGTAGTTGCTACTGGCACATAGATATCTGCCTTCACATTGGCAGCGCCACAGACAATATTTAAAGTCTCATCAGCACCGATATCGACTTGGCAAACACTTAATTTATCGGCGTTGGGGTGGGGTTGACGCTCAAGCACTTTCCCAACAACCACGCCATTGGCCCAAGTGCGGCGATCTTCAATATCTTCAACCTCAAACCCCGCCATTGTCAAGGTTTCGGCTAATTCTTCTGGACTAAGTTTTATCTCTACTAGTTCGCGCAGCCAATTTAGAGAAATACGCATGGAGTGTGCTTGTTTTAGGAATCGTCTTTTGTTCTTATTTTAGGGTGCCTACTAGCGATCGATGGCTACTCATCCCGCAAGGCATACCCTTTCACTTGAACAATCCTACTACGTTAGACTGGCAGAAGAATCTCTCTTCCTAATCTTTTCTTGGTGTCTTGGCTGCTCTGAGATCGACTTTATCCATTTTTTTCACCCCGCGATGCCTGCGGTAAGCCGCGAAGAAGTGTCTACGCTATCGCAGAAAGCTTTTTCTAGATTAATAGCTATCTGCAAACTCTTCTAATTACGAATTACGAACCAATACGCTTGGGTTAAGCATCTCTTTCTTGTCTCTGCGTCCTCTGCGCCTTG
>CAZZZY010000456.1:0-1724 GCA_964658545.1 uncultured Acetobacteraceae bacterium
TACTTTTTAAAGACTACTAGACATAAAGCGGTTTGTCGCCAGATATGGCTCAACCTTTTAGTATTTAAGCATTTGCACCCAGAATAGAAGAGTCATAGTGCTTTAACAAATCTTCTGGATCGTCGTAAATTGCTAGCGCTTGGGACAGTTGTTGATCGCTAAAGCCACCGCAACGCAAAGCAATCACACCCACCCCTGCTTTGCCGGCAGACTCAATATCGTAGGGAGAATCACCTAGCATCACTACTTTATCAGGTGTCATTTTCCCTTTTTTCAAGGCAGCTTGTACTATGTCAGGAGCAGGTTTTGATGCTTCGGCATCATCAGATGTAGTTACTTCCGATAGCAAGTCATCTACTTGGGCAATTTTGAGCATGATGTCAAGTTCTTCAGAACTCGCTGAACTAGCAACAACCAGATGCAATCCTGATTTCTGCATCTTTAATATTAACTCCCTGCTACCATTGGCAGCAGTAATTTGCGGTATCAATTTGTTAAATAAAAGTTCTTTGCGACGTTGAGCAATAGCTTTGCCAGTTCCTTCTTCACTATTTAATTCTGGCGCTACTTTGGGAATAAGTTGGTCTCCACCCATGCCCATAAGTGGTCTGACTGTTTCAAATGGCACTTCTAAGTCATAAGCTGCAAATGCCTCTACCCAGGAATTTGCATGAGCATCATTACTTAATACCAGTGTCCCATCAATATCTAAAATCACTCCTTCTAATGCCATGAAAAACCTCGACTGACGTTTTGTTTCATTGCTCATGATGGCATGGCAAATAGTTTACTTCATCGTCCCATCAGAAGAGAAAAGGGTTAGAGAAGAGAAGAGATGGCGATCGCCTGATATACTTCACCACGTTTGGGGTAATTTACTTTTCGTTTCTCTACCACAATTCTTCTTCCAAGTCAAACCACTCTTCTACTAAACCCAAATCACGTTCTGCGCGTTGGATGGCTCCCTCTTTTAACTGTTCTCTAAGATTGGCTAAGGTTTTCTGAGCAATATAATATTGCACAGCTTCGTTGATGAATCTACTGCGATCGCCTTTATCAATGACTCGATCAATTAGTTCAATTGTCTCATCTGGCAAGGTGATGTTAATCCGGCGATGCATAATTTTTCGCTTTGTCTTGCACGACAATTTTATTGTACACATCTAAAGTGTGTATAGTTGTGTTGAAAGTGCGATCGCCTGAGATAATTTCAGAAAGTGCGATCGCCCGCGTCAGTTCTACCCCACCCTAACCCTCTCCGTATGTATTGGGGAGGGAACTAGATTTTCTGGCGTTGCATAATTGCGGATTGATTATTGTAGAGACGGCGATTTATCGCGTCTCTTGCCTTAACCGAACCGTATTGGGAGAGGGGTTGGGGGTGAAGTTTTGAGACGTACCTTTGCAAAGGTTCATTGATCAATCAACTGCGATCGCGGATAACTTGAAATATCTAATCACTGCCAACCATCTACTTGATATCATCACAGAGATGCCTGTCGCTCTCACTCAAATTCACATTAGGATTCTGCAAATAATCATGCAACCAATTGCAACCCCGCACCAGCAATTGGTCTAAATTCTCCACAGGCCACAACCGCGCTGTCTTGTCAGATGATGCCGTGGCGATGGTTTTGCCATCCGGGCTGAAACTCACACTTATGACAGCGCCTTGATGCCCTTTGAATTCTTGCAGCAGTTGCCCGTTGAGCGTCCACAACCGC
>CAZZZY010000456.1:1824-5498 GCA_964658545.1 uncultured Acetobacteraceae bacterium
CATCTGATGCCGTGGCGATGGTTTTGCCGTCCGGGCTGAAACTCACACTATAGACTGGGCCTTGATGCCCTTGGAACTGGTTACGTTCTTTAATTTTATCAAGAATACTATCCAAAGCAAAAATCGGGCTGATAGCTGGATATTTTTCTAGAGGGCGACCATCTTTCACCAAAGTTTTTAACTCTTTCCCACCCTGCACTGCTGCCACTAGCGATTCTAACGCGGCATACTCAAACTGTCTTAAAGCATTAACTCCAGCCCGTTCTAATTCTGTTCCCTTTTGTGCTTCTTTACGTGCTGTCTCTGCTCCTTCTGTTGCTTTCTGTGCTTGTGCAAGTTTTGCTTGCGCTTGGTTAAGGGTGGTTTGGGCTTGTTGAGCTTGAGATTCTGCTTGCTGTTGTTTTGTCGCTGCTTGTTCTAATTTTAGTTCAGCAGTTTTTATTTTTTCGCTTGCCGTTTTAATTCTTTCCTCAGCTTGGGCGTTTTTCTCTTGTAATTCTGAGGCTTTCTGGTTTACCTCTTCCAAGTCTGCTTTAGCAGCAGCAAGGTTTTGGTTTGCCTGTTGAGTTTTCTGTTTTGCTAATTTTGATTCTCCTTCTGCTGCTTGCTGATTCTTCTGCGCTGCTTGAAATTTTTGCTCTGCATCTTTCTTTTTAGTTTCTAATTCATGCGCTTTATTCTGTATTTCTCTCTCTTGCTTTTGCGTAACTTGCAAGCGTTGAGTTACTTGATTGTACTTGGCTTCAGCCGTTTTAACTGTATTTTCTGCCCGTTGCTTTTTATTACCAGCATCTTTAGCCACTTTAATTTGACTCAATGCATATAAAGATGATATACCTGCCAATAATAATAGACATACCGCTAAACCAGAACTCACCCTCAACCCCATCCGTCCTTGGCGAATTTGTCGGTCAGCTTCTTGTTGAGCATCAACTAATATCTGCCTTGCATCTTGTTCAAGCTTCAGCTTCTCTTCTGCTTGCAAGCGTTGTTCTCGCTCTCTAGCTAGTTCTGCTAATATTTCATTGCCCTGTTGTTGGCGAATGAACGACACGAGGTAATCATGCACCAGTTGATAACGGTCAGCAGGCGATTCTGGTAACAGCAATACTAACCTTGATGCCACAAAAATTTCTAACACCAAATCTAATTTATCAACTTCTGCTACCAAATCTGCGGCTAACTCAGCACGAGTCTTCAGGGGACGAGTACCATTTTCATCAGTGAGTAAATATAAAACCAGTCGAGCAACCTGTTCATTCTCCGCGCCACAGTCTGTAATTACTTCTTCTAAAAATCGCTCAACCAGTTTTTCTTTCGTGCCAAACTGACGATACTTATCTAAAGTTGTAATTTTCTCAGTTTGCAATTGCGTCCCCACAATTTGTAACTCAATTGGGCGTACCTCCCCCAATTCGCCTGCTAAATCTCGCACTAATTGTTCAATCAGTGCAGGCTCTAAAGAAAAGTGAGAGCGTTCTGTTAAACTCTGCACAACTGCCATAGCATCGGCTGGCAAAAAGTTACCCAAGTAATAGCGAATATTTTTATCAAGAATATTATTATTAATTGCAGTTAGATTAAACAGACGGTCTAACTCTAATAAATAATGTAAATAATCTTCCCGCAAAGACAGAATTATCTTAACAAAAGGAATATCTAGACAAACTCGCAAAAACTCATAAAATGCTCGTCGTTGACTTTGGTCTGGATAAACAAAGAAAAACTCTTCAAACTGGTCAAACATTAAAACCGTCAACAAATTCCGGTCAGCATTTCTCCGTAATTGTTCTAAAATAGCTGCTGATGAATCAAGATTAGCAGATAATTGATTACCTCTGACTTCCTCAAAAGCCTTAGCCAAACTCTGCCCCAACATCCCCACCCAATCTGTATATACTCGTAACAAAATGGGTAAAGCATCTCGCTCACCAATAGCTTGCTGTTGCAACGCCGGGATTAATCCACCCTGCAAAATTGAACTTTTACCGACTCCTGACTGACCATGAATTACAGTCAATTTATGCTCAGTCCCGCCAATTCTTTCTCGTAACCGTTTAACATCTCGTCCCCGACCAGAAGCCGCAATTTCTTCAGCAATGGTTTCAGGATTTTCTATTTGCAACTGTGCAGAATTAATTGCTTGTCGCTGCGGGTTGAGATAAGATGCACCAACAAAAGCGCGGAAACCATACTGCTGTTCAATTTGTAATTTTTCTTGTTTAATATTAAAAGCATCTAGATATTCACCTTGTTCAAAGTAGAGCGAGCGTAATCTGTCTAAGATAGATATATATAATTGTGGATTATACTGATGATTAATTTGAGATTTTGCAGCCTTTAAACTATTAATTGCTACTTGATATTGACCTAAACCCTGTTGAGATTTTGCTAAAATAAACCGATGCCATCCAAATTCATCTGATTGAAGATTAGGAATATCAGCTAATATTTGTAATGCTTGTCCCGCAAGTTGATTAGCTTCTTCCCAGCGTGACTCCTCCAAAGCTACCTCTGCTAAAAAACCATAATCTTTAGCCAATTGCAACGATGCACCATAATTCTGATGTAGTGGCAGAGATTTTTCCACCAGGCTTTGCAACTCTGGCCATGCTTGTAAACGTCGTAGCACTTCACCCAGTTTAGTAATATTTTTTGCAACTAAATCTGAACGTTGTGCTTGTTCAAAAATCTCAATAGCTTGCTGAAAGTAATTTCTCGACTCTTGCCAATAAAGTTGATTTTCTGTCTGATTTTTTTCAGATTGGCGATTATAAGCTGAAGCAATATTAACCAATAATATACCTTGTCGCTCTAAATAATTACTTTCTCGCCAGAATCCCAAACTTTGTTGATAATGTGCTAAAGCAGAATCTATCTGGTCATGTAGATAATCATTTAAACCAAGCACAAATTCTAAACTTGCTTGAAGTGCTGCTTCTAAGACTTCTCCTCGATTTTGCAAATCTTGACGGGCGGTTTCTAGTTCCCGGCACATTTGGGGATTGGGCGTTATATTACCTGCAAAGATTTCATCACTTTTTTGCTGAAGGAAATTGACTAACTCATCAGTAGGGTTTTCAAACTCAATGATAGTTGCCCAATTTTCTAAATCAGTTGCTAATCGAATGAATTTTTGCAAAACTGAATCATTAACCCACAACAATATCGGAAACGGGAAGTTCTTTCTAAACTCCTCCCGTACTTGGTTAGCTGAAGTCAGAACTGTATCAATATCTTTAACCGACTCCAAACCAAAAATCATCAATGCAGGTGGCTGTTCATCTCCCAGTTGTTCGCGTATATTTGTGTAAAGCGTTTTGACAGATGCAGGTAAAGTAATTTCGCATATTTTCACAGGAGAGATTTGGTGCAGCCGTTGTACCATGTGCTGACGTAAATCAGCATAGTTACAGCGCAGCAAAATCAGCGAAAATTCCCCCTGAGAAAGGGTTATTGTCCGCACCAGAGTTTGCAATGAACGCTCATTGTCAAAGGCTAATTTTTCTGGCTCTTGCTGATTACTCATAACATAGATAATTTACTTTATATTAGCTGTTCGTATAATTACATCATGCAAATAAGGGGCAGAAAGATGATTTCTGCTAGTTGTAAGCTGTAGTTGTGAAAATTACAACAGATACCGCTTCCAGGTACACAGATATCGTTCCCAG
>CAZZZY010000457.1:0-5488 GCA_964658545.1 uncultured Acetobacteraceae bacterium
GCGTGAGTTGTCATCGCCACTCGCCCAAGAACGTAAACGCCGCCCAATAATTGGGATTACGCCATTTCTCCTGATGCCACATTTTCAATTGCGTCTCCCGCAATGCCTGATTCGCTGGCTTGCCTTGCTGCAACATTTGTTTGTAAAATTCCTGCATAAACACAGATGTACCTTCATCGCTAACCTGCCACAACGACACCACTAGTCGTTCTGCACCTGCATACATTAGTCCTCTTGTCAATCCCACCAAGCCTTCACCTTGGATTTCCTTGCCTAAACCAGTTTCACAGGCACTTAAAACAATTAAATCGGCTGGATAATCGAGGTTAAATAAGTCTTCTAAGCGCAGATATCCCCGGATGTTTTTACCTTGTTTATCTACCAGAGAAAGCACAATACCTGATAGCTCTGGGTTGGCATCGTTAACAAAGCCGTGGGTAGCAAAGTGTAAGATGCGGAATTGATTTAAAGCGCTGCTGGTAGCCCAGATGTAGTTAGCGGCAAAATCCAAGACTTGCAGGCGATCGCTGGCTGATACGAGTTTTAAAATTGTCTCCGCTTCTTGGCGAGTACCTAAAAGTCGTCCCCAACCTTGAGGATTGGAAATATCAGCAGAACGTTTGAGGGCAGAGCGTTCTAACTCTAAATCGATAGATTCTTGTTTATTTTGTTGTTTATTTTGGGCGTTGGTAACTCGTGCATCGGTAGCAGTGTATACTGGGTCAGCGAGGATAGCTAAAGTTTTGGGTGCTTCTTTGCGTGTGGCGAGTTCTTGGCGTTGAATAGCGATCGTTGAGGCGGAAGGTAGATTGACAATTTCATGGTTAACAAATAGGGGTTGGTAGTTAAAGTTGTTTCCTGATGCCGGAATATTTGGGATAACATCAATACCTCTTCCCGAAATCACCTCTCCCCCAGCCCCTCCCCTGGTAGGGGAGGGGAGTTTATCTTTCTCCCCCAACGCTGGCAGGGTAGTGGGTTGGGGGGTTAGGTCAGCCAACGCCGCAAAGGGAATGTATTGTAAAGCTCCATCCGCAACAATAACTAAGCGTTTTGTGCCTAATTTATCTTTCACGGGTGCGAGAATCAGTTGACTGAGTTCGGTAGCTGCTTTGTCAGTCCGCCAAGTTTTGATATCTGTACAGGGGTTTTCTTTATTTGTTACCGAAGGTGGTTTAGAAGTGTTCTGGCTGATCAGACAAAATAAATTGATGGCGCTTTTTTCGATCTCTGCTTTTTTGGGAAGTTCGTAAGTATTGAGAGAATTGGGACTCACCACCCATAGAAAACTGCGTTCCTCGCCCAAGGAATACTGTAACAGCAGCGTGTCTTTATCGAGTTGCTGCTGAATTTGCGGTAAATTTAGGGGTTGGGGATACTTCAGGTTGGCGTATTTTGGACTACTTTGGCGGATTTTCGTTTCCAGTTCCTTTTGTTGTCCCAGCAGTTGATCGATTTCTGTTTTGAACTTGTCAGCATTGGCTTGAAAAATCGGGTCTTTAATTTTATTACTATTAACTATCTCAAACCGCAGTTTTTCCCTAGCATCAATTAAGGCTTGTAAGCGTTGTTCTTCTTCTAAAAGTTTAGGGTTTGCACCTTTGCGGATATTAGCGCGTGCTTCGGTTAAGAGTTCTACAAGTCCCCTAGCGCGAGAGCTTTCGCTTGTTTCGATTGCTTGAGCATCGTATCCTTTTGATGGGTCTTTTTTGTGGAGTTCCATCAAGATATTAATTTTGAGTCGGTAATAATTTTGTACGGTGGCAAAAAAGGAGGTTCGTAAATCTGAACTAGTGACTTCTTGGCGGATGTTTTTGATGATTGCGATCGCTTTATTTATCTCGGTGAGAGCTTCTTGTAATTGGTTGTTTTGGCGTTGCAGTTTGGCAATATTGTAGAGACTTTGGGCTTGTTCAGAACGTAAGTGCATTTCACCATAGAGAGCAAGTTGTTCTTGATAAGTTTGGATGGCTTTTTCGAGTTGTTTGAGAGCTTCGTAAGCTTCAGCAGTTGCGCCTATCACTCTTGCCTCTATCTCCCGAAAGCCGGATTTCCGTGCTACTTTTATGGCTTGTTGAGAGTCTTCTAAAGACTGGGAATAATTTCCTTGTTTAACCTCAATTTGAGTGCGGTTTTTAAGTATCCCTGCTTCCAAAGCTAATTTTAACTCCTTAACCTCTAATTTATCAGATAAAGCTAGAGCCTGATTGCTAAAACTAATCGCTTGTTGATAATTTCCAGAATTGAGGTAAGTTTGACTGATAAAGTCTAATGATAAGGCTTCACCTTGACAATTTCCCGTTGTTTTGGCTATAAGCAAGGCTTGCTGATAAAAATTCAGGGCTTGTGGATAATCTTGCAACTTTCGATATACAGCAGCAATGCTTTCCAGAGTATGAGTTTCCCTACTGCGATTGCCAATATTTTGCCATAGGGATAATGCCTGCTTGTAAGTATTGATACTCTCAGGGTATGCTCCTAAAGACGAGTAAAGATCAGCCAGAATCAACAATGTATCTGCTTCTTCTGGACGACTTTTAATCTGACGTTGAATATCTAATGCCTGATTAAGATTATCAATTGCTTTTTGTTTTTCTCCTTGCTTGTTGAAAATATCAGCAATATCGGTAAGTGTCTTTGCTTCATCGGGTTTACTACCCATAATTTTTCTCAGTTCTAGTGCTTGTTGATAAACGTCAAAGGCTTTCGGATATTCCCCGATTCTTTTGTATTCCAGATCGCCAAGCATTTCTAGAAAATCCGCTTCACCCCTAAGAATTTCTTGTGTGTGATATTTTTGAGCTTTCTGTTGGAAGTTTTCGATATTATTGTTGGTAGCTTGGGAAGAATTAGCGCTTGCTGATTGGTTCGACGAATTCTTGGGTTGCTCAATCTGGGAAGGCTTTTTTAATGATGTTAATTGATCGGCACAAATTGAAGTTGATAACCCTGAGTAAATCACATTATACAAGCTTCTATCTCTCTTAAATTCAGGATCGAGAGTATTAGCTTGCTTGAGGAATTCAAGGCTAGTGTTAATCTCACCTAATGTGTAGTCAAAAGTAGCAATTTCTTGGAGAATTTCCGCTTGTTTTATAACATCTCCTTTTTGTTTCCAGAAATCCAAAGCTTGTTTATAATAATCAAGTGCTTCCTTCTTTTTGCCTAAGCTTTGACCGTAAATCTGCCCAATATTCATTAAACTTATAGGTTTCAAGTTGAGACTTTCAGGAAACAGTGATGGAAGTTTCTGACTGTTATCAATCGCCTTTTGATATTCTCCCATTTCCTTGTAGATCGCGGTAAGTAGCCCAATAGACCTTTCCTGACATTTGCGATCGCCTAAAGCTTGACAAATAGGCATCCCTTTCTGAGCATATTCCAAAGCTTTCGGATATTCACCCCGAATGAAGTATGCTAGGGCTATTTTATCGAGAGTTTTGGCTTCCTTTTTGCGATCGCCTGCTAAACGCCAATATTTTAGAGCTTCTTCCCATTTAGGAATAACTTGGCTTAATAAGGGTGCTTTCTGTTTGCCTAATTGTTGGGCTTCTTGTTCTGCTTTTTGGGCCGCAGCACGGTTGCTGTCTAGGGTGTTGCTTTGGGTTATTATTTGAGGGGGTGCGGTTAAAGGTATTGGTTTGGGATATGCGCTGACTGTTTCTGAACACAAGGATAGGCACAGCAACAGGATTAATCTTAGAGGATGTAGTTTGGTCATATTAGCGTTATTTAATTTATCTTTTCGGAATCTCTAACAATTACGAATTACGTTAGCGTAGCGTAAAGCCTGCGGCATAGCTTCTCTACGAGAGGCTACGCCAACGCTTAGAGCGACGCAGCAGCGCCATTACGAATTACGAATTAGTTAAACTACTCAGCTTCCCCAATGAGAGTAAAAGCTGCCCAATCAACGGGATTCGGATTATTTTTCATCGTAGTCAACATCGCTTGCCGCAGTGCTTGTGCTTTGTCGGAGCCTTTTTGCAGATTTTGATAAAATTCCGTCATTAATAGTGCTGTGGGTGCATCTGGAACCGACCAAAGGGATACTAAGACACTGGGTACACCAGCACTAATGAAGGAACGAGATAAACCAATTACCCCATCCCCAGTTAGGCGTCCGCGTCCGGTGTCGCAAGCGCTTAAAACGACTAATTCGGCATTGAGTTTTAAATCGAGGATTTGGGAGGCTGTTAATAAACCATCATCCTTACCCGATGGAGTCAAAGCAATACCGCTATTTAATCCTTGGATATCATCAAATAAACCGTGGGTGGCTAAATGCACAAATCGCGCTTGGGGTAAACGCTTAACTACAGTTGCTTCGGTGGCTTTGTTGCCAATGAGAGGTTCGGTTTTGAGTAACTTGCTAATTGCAACTGCTTCCTGTTCTGCGCCAGGTAAAGGTTTTAATTGTTGTGGAGTTTCGCCGATTTTTGGGGCGATAAAAGGCATTGTTGGATTACCTACAATCAGCGTATCTTTCCCTTCTATGGGTTTTGTGCCGATCCGTTGTTTCTGTTTGTGGGTTAAATCTAAAACCTGAATTGATGGTGATGTGAGAATAGTATGTTTTTCAATCAGGTATTTACCGTCTGCGTCTTGTAATGCGGCGAAGGGGACGAGGAATAGGCTACTTTGGGGAATGAAGATAACTCTGTCGCTAGAATTTTTGGGTAATAAGTCAGCGATGGGGTTGATTAATAATTCGTGTAGACGCTTTAAATTGTCTTTGGCTTTGGGTGCATTGGGATTGTAAGTTACATTAACAACATTGCGAAAAGGTGTACTTGTTGCACCGATCAAGTTGCGGCTGGTGATAACGAGGTTGTCAAGAGTTGTGTTTTCTTTCTGCCACAGGGGTTTCAGATCAGCTTTGCGGAAAGTAACTTCACCTGTGGGCTTGATTACCCAAATATAGAGTTCTAATTCATGAGTTTCTTGTTTACCCTGAATCTTAAAGGCATCATAAATAATTGAATATTCAACAAGGGTGGATGAATGTTGTTTGCCGATGTGTTGCAATAGCGATAATGTTGGTTTTTCTAGGATTTGGTCTATATTTTTGCCAGACAAGCGTGAAGTCAATAACTCCACAAACGCCCTAGAACGACCCTGTTCAGAAATTTCTAACGCTTCTTTGGTTTTATTCTGAGCAATTAGGACTTGTTGCAGTGCGCGGTAAGTACGAGCTTGTTGTTCGTCTGCTTCTGCTTTGCGGTCTGCTGGCGTTTGCGCCAATACCTGCGATGGCTGGAATAGTGGAGGCAAATTTGCGATGGGTTGTGAAACAGTCAAGATGAGAGTGATCAATGCGGTTAAACTAAGTTTGCGATCGCGCATAGATTTTAGATCCAGAAGTTTTTATACAGGAGGGAGAAATTTACAAACATATATCTCTCGTCGGTTGGAGGATATGCAAAATTCAGCAAGTAGTTTATAAATCAAATAGGATTGCTATATAACCATTAAATCGGTGATATCC
>CAZZZY010000458.1:0-5478 GCA_964658545.1 uncultured Acetobacteraceae bacterium
AGATGACTTTTGCTATTAGCAAGGAACTTCAGTTCCTTGCGGGACATCACTTTTGTGTTAAGTTGACACGTATGGGCATTGCCGTACCCCTACCGCAATATAATCTTGTACCGCATCTCAACCGCATCTCAATAGAAATCGCTATATCTGCTTAAGTAGAAAATTCCAATCGATGTGCAGTACCATCATCTAGAAAACTTTGTTCACCAACGCCGACTAGTTCCACAATGGTTTCACGCATTATGGGTGAGAACTCACCTTCTCTGGCTGCAATCTCAACAATGGTTCTTTGCTGTTCGGAATAAACATGGTAAGTTGCGGTGCAAAAAGCTCCTGTTTTGTACTCAAAAGTATGACCATCATCTTCATAAAGGGTAAACTCACCAACACCCTGCCAGATCCGCAGTCTCATTTGGTCTATGGGATGTTCATCTACATATTGCATTACTGGTGCGATCGGAATGATGGAGCCAGCACGAACATATAACGGCATTTTCTCCAGTGGTGCGTATGCAATAATGTGAGTTGGCCCTGTAAATCTCTCCCCGCTCCACCAATCGTACCAACAACCTTCAGGTAAGTACACAGCACGATGTTCAACGCCTGGACGGTAAATTGGTGCTGCTAGTAAGGAAGGGCCAAGCATTACTTGATCGGCAAGAGAAAAGGTCGTTGGGTCATTGGGGAAATGATAGAGAAGTGGGCGAAGAATTGGTGCGCCAGTAGTTGCAGCTGACCAAAAAAGAGTGTAAATGTAAGGTAGTAGCTGATAACGCAGTTCAATGTACTGGCGGCAGATTTTTTCGACGCGATCGCCAAATACCCAAGGCTCATGGTGTGCAGTAGTTAATGCTGAATGCCCACGCATCAAGGGATAAAGCATTCCTAGCTGCATCCAACGAGCAAATAGTTCAGGCGTAGCATTCCCTGCAAACCCTCCAATATCACTACCGACAAAGGCAATGCCCGATAAACCCAGGTTACAGAGCATTGGTATGGACATTTCTAAGTGTTCCCACAGAGATTGATTGTCTCCTGTCCATACTGCTGACCAGCGTTGAATGCCAGCATATCCAGAGCGTGTCAATACAAAAGAGCGTTCAGTTGGACGAGATATTTTAGTTGCTTGATAAGATGCCTGTGCCATCATTAGCCCATACAAGTTATGAGTTTCAGTATGGGTAGTTCTTTCGTTAGTTGGCCCCTGTAGTGCATCAAGGGGAAAGGAAATCTTGTTACCAGGGTCGCCGAATGGACGGTCATCAAGTGCGGGTTCATTCATGTCGTTCCAGATCCCGGCAACACCAATATCAGTTAGACTGTTTTGCCAATTTCCCCACCAATCTCTAACTTCAGGACGTAGGTAATCAGGAAAAACAGCTTTGTCGGGCCAAACATAGCCGTGAAATAATTGACCATTAGTTTTTCTGATAAAATAGTTGTTTTTTAATCCCTCATCAAAGACTTTGTAATCTGCTTCTGGCTCGTATTTGACTCCCGGATCAACAATCGTCACCACTTTAAAGCCATCTTGCTTGAGATTTTGGATTAATTCTTGAGGGTCAGCAAATCGCTTGGGACTCCAGGTAAAAACCCGGTAGCTGTTCATATAGTCAATATCTAAATGAATAACATCACAGGGAATGCGACGCTGACGAAATTCATCAGCTAGTTTGCGTACTATATCTTGTGACTCGTAACTCCAGCGAGATTGGTGATATCCTAATGACCATCGAGGTGGCAAGGGCATCCGTCCGGTTAACTGGGTGTAAGTCTGAATAATTTTTGCAGGTTCAGGCCCATAAATAATGTAGTAATCTAGTTCACTCCCCTGAGTT
The DNA here is from genome assembly GCA_964658545.1 of uncultured Acetobacteraceae bacterium. GTDB lineage: Bacteria > Cyanobacteriota > Cyanobacteriia > Cyanobacteriales > Nostocaceae > Nostoc. Next base: position 1,839 of record CAZZZY010000458.1, read on the forward strand.
TCCATTTGGCAGACTCCAGGTTGCTGTACGCCCAGATCAAATCTGCTCCAATAAGTAGTATTAAAAAAAAGCCCGTACCCTAATCCCGGACGCAACGCGATGAAAAAGGGAATCGCCTGATACATACTGTCTGTCATGATGCCGTAATCGATCGCATCTGATGTCCAGTTGGTTCTGACTTTTAATCGCTGATCTAGTAAACCAGTCGGTTCACCAAAACCATAGAAATGTTCGTCAGATTCAATCTGTTTCCACCCAGCAATAACACCAGTCCGCCACCCCATCCCTAAGTCTGTATCTTGAGCAAAGGACTTTCCATCTGAGTCAAAGCATTGGATACGGCACGGATTGCGGGATACGACAATACACAATTGCTCAGTTTCAATTTCTATAGTCTCTACTTTTTCTCGCACTTGAAATGGCACAGTCGGCCATTTTTCATCTGCTTGTGCCACCGCCCACGATCGCCTAGAGATAAATTCACCACTTGGGGACATCCGTACCCGAATTAAGTTTGGTGCTAGGACACTAACTGTTAGACAGGGGTCGCCGCACTGCAAGAGGATATGGCGCTCATTTTGTTGTATTGCTTGTACTGCTCCAAGGATTGACCAAGGTGCTTCGGTTGTGTGCAGTTGTCCAAAGTATTGTGGCATAATCCCTAATTCCGAGATAACTATTTTCCCCAATTGAGAGTTACATAAACTACTACTCAAAAGCGTGTATCTTGAGGCATATGGTGCAACAGAAATGATGCTGGTATTATTTTCAGTTTCTTGCAATCACTAAACACTCATTTTGAACCCTAGCAAGCATATTGTTAAAAGCTGGAGTGTAACGACCATCTTCAGTAACAACTTTGCAAAGAGTATACCCCCCAGCCCTAGAAAATCCGCCGAACCAAACGTTCTTTCTATGCCAAATATCTCCATTGGGAGAATTTTTGTCTTGAGACATTGTCAAACTTACAATCGATGTTGAAATTCCTATTCCTAGCAAAAAAGGGATGATTTGGGCTTCCTGCAAAGTTTCATCTTTAAACTGAATTTTGTAAGTTATCTTAAAGCATTTAATGAAATGTAGTAATATCCAGCCAGCAATCGAGTTATGGAAAGTCCACTGCAACGGTGCAAAGACTGGTAAAATCAAAGTTCTTTTCTGTGTATTCCATTCTAAATTGTACATAGTGATGCAAGTATCTGGCAGTGGATTACCATCCATAAAAAACACACCCTTAAGGACAGATGGTAAGTTTGTTTGTTTGATTGGAATCATCCAGGTTGCAATATTATTGAGTTGTTTTTTCTCGATTGATTCAGGCATATTAATTTATAATTCCTACTTCGTAAGTAATACCCACAAAAAAGAATTACTAGTTTATAAGAATATGTCTAAAAATTTGGCGATACATCAATACAGATGAATATGAACCTAAAATCATCGAGCAAGGCAAAAGTAAAAAGTAAAAAGGCATTCGTAAAGAAAAAGAGAAATGCTCCGAGAGCAACTAAATTTATTTATTGGGATTATCTTTTTACTTTTTACTTCTTGAATCTTCACTCACAGTCGTGGAGCAAAACCTTGTAGCACTAAACTATTAGGAGTAACGGCAGTCACCTTTTCAAAATCCCACGAGACTTCTGTAATTGAGTCCCATTGATAGTTATGAAACAGATGTAAACAGAAAATGTTGATAAAGCCAATTGATAAGGCTCTACCAGGACAAACTCGCTCATGCCCTTCGCCGTTCCAAGATAAGATATCTGAAAAATCCCGTGTTAAATCAAAATTATCTGGATTTTGGTATCTGTTCGCATCCCGATTAGCTGTAAAAATAGAGCCAAGCAAGCGAGTACCTTTTTGGAATGGACATTTTTTTTCTGCAATCTCAACTTCACCTGCTTCAGTGGTGAGTTGACTAACAAATCGCACAGGTGGATAGAGGCGAGCTGTTTCCAAAATCACTTGATTGAGAAGTGTTGACTGTTCTAGAGCATTTTGGTCTAAATTTTCTTTACCATTCCAAACTGCATTGACTTCTGTGACTACATCATTTCTGAGGGCATTATCCAGGCATAGAACACCAATAACAGATCCCAAAAGGGCACTCGTCCCAGCAGTACCGGCAAGATGAATCATATCGAAAAGGCTATTGGCGATTTGGTGTTCGTTCAACTGATACTGAGCGCCTGTTTCAAGGTAAGATGCCCATTTGTCAGATTGTTTATATCGCTTGGTTAAATGCTGGCGATGCCTAATTTTTGCTCCTGTTAATATTGCCAGCAGATACTTGCTAATAAAATTTGGCAAGGATGCCAAGGCAAAATATTTAATGTAACTACTGGATGCGATGATTTCTTCTTCAGATAAAGATATCTGAAAAATCAGTTGGTGCAAAATCGACAGCATAATCTTTGGTAAATCGTTGCCGATGTGCAATTTACCTTGTCTAGTAGCCTCTAACAGGCTTTGCTCAACTAAATCCCCTAAAAATTCTATCTGTTGAGACGGTTCCGGTAAGGCTTGTAAGAACACATTACGCAGTCCTGTGTGTTCGTTACCATTGGTTCCTAAGCTGAGAGGATTATCCAGCAGGTAGCTAGGAGCTAATATTCTGATGATGCCTAAATCATTTTCCCGCAGTTGCGGTTGGGTTTGCATTAGTTCCTTCACCTGGGAGTGAGAGGAATGCATAATTGCTTGATCCACGGCAAAATACTTGTCTCCAATATTGTCCTTACGGATGTAGAGAAAGTCCCGCCATGCATTGAGCATGATTGAGGCATCCATGTAATAAAAAACTAAGCGCAGCAACTTACCGATCGCAGTGTCATAACCTACTTTGGCTAGTATAGGTGTAAGCCAAAGTTGGCGATCGTGACCTTGTAGGACTTTATCTTTAAGTGTCATAATATTTACTTTGGAGTTCTAGTGGTCAATTGTTGATAGGACATGGGGTATTGGGCACTTGTACTGAGCGTTGCGATGCCCTGAGCTTGCCGTAAAGCCTGCGGCATAGCTACGCTTAGGGCGCAGCCTAAGAAGAGAAGTGTCGAAGTATTGAGCATTGGTTATTTGTTTTTTTCCTTGTCTCCTTTTCCTAGTAGTCTGTCAAATTTAAATTGACGGATAAGCAGGTTTGTAGTAAGGACTTTAGTCCTTACTACAAACCCTCAAAACTAGCTTGACAGACTACTAGTCCTAGCTTTGTCTCCCCTCCCCGCAAGCCTACAGTTGTAAACGCAAGTTTTGCCGCAGCCATATCTTTATTAATAAATCTCGCACTGCCTTTCTATCCCGCCTCCGAATGAATTCCGAGTCTCATAGCCCAAATCCACGCTTGCTGGACTTTCGCTATCAGCCCTTACCATAGCCAAGCAACTGTTCCAAAGTTCCGACTCAAGACATTTTCTCGTTACAAAAAGCGGCCTTTTATATTGGTACAGATTCGGAATCAATAAACGTCTAGTATCGTGCGGCGTAAATACACAGACCATTTTTAAGCCTTGTATTCCACCGAATTTTCATAGCTTTTAATGGTCTACTTAAGTAGCCTAGAGCTAGAGGTATTTGTACGAGCCATCTTTGGATGACAACGACTCGTTGAGGATGGACGGGAACTAGGGTTTGACCCATTGCG
>CAZZZY010000459.1:0-5477 GCA_964658545.1 uncultured Acetobacteraceae bacterium
CCTTTGGCGTAACGCACCCTACGTATATTTCAGAAATCAAATATGAGTCCTATATTAGATGTTGCCAATCCAGATTTTGAATATCTTTATTTTCTAATTGTTTAAGTGTGGTTTCTACCCATAAATAATAATCTTCTTAATAAAGGGCAGTTTCAACAGATTTTCATATTTATGTTGTCATAGCTAATAGTTGGGAAAATCAACTATCTGATTATAAGAACGGATACCATATAACTAACAATCAGGTGTGAACTTTACTGGAATAAGTTCGTCGATGATTTTTGTTAGCAAAGAGAGCAAATTTGAAGGAGTCGGACTCTGAAAGGCTTTGAATTCAAAGGTGTTGAAAAACTTATTGGGCCAATAGCTGCGCTTCTTGGCTTTGTGTATTTGTTGCAATGGTATATTGGAGACTTGCGATCGCCTTCCGATCCCATCTTTGCAGATAAACAGCCACCTTTGGTGATGAAACAGGGCGACCCCTATATTCGCGCTTTAATGCGAACCATCTCGGCGAGTGAAGCCAGTGGAAACCGTCCCTATTCGCTGTTGTACGGTGGACAGCAAGTTAACGACCTGAGTCGGCATCCTGAGATATGCGTCACAATTGTTACAGGCCCCAACACAGGTAATTGTTCTACGGCTGCTGGTAGATATCAAATTATCAACATTACTTGGTATCGTTTAGCCCCCCGTTATCACCCAAAGCCGATGCAGATGATGTTTTGGACTGCTTATAGTTTTGAAGCAGAATATCAAGATATAGTAGTTTACCGTTGGTTAAGTGATTCTAAAGTTTGGGGAACTGATCTTTCTCAACTGCTGCGTCAGGGAAAGTTAAATGATGTTTTCCGGCGACTCTCTCCCACCTGGACAAGTCTAGGATATGGTATAGAAACTAATTCTGTTAGTAGCTCTTTAAATAAGATTTATCAGAAAATGTTGCAAGAAGAATTAACCGCCGCGAATCAACGAACAGCCCCGAATTTGAAACCATCCCCAACTCCCTCCAGCAAGCCAGTAAAAAAGTAGTGAGGTTATCCCAATTGTTAACTTGCTGAATACAAAAAATCTTTAATATTTTCTACAAATGCCAAAGTATTTTCAAAGTGAATATTATGTCCAGCATTCCTAATTATTTTTAACTGTGCCAATTCACATAATTTAGCCATTTCCGTATTAATAGATATAAACTTTTCATCATATTCGCCAGCTAGTAAGAGCATAGATATTTGATTATCTTGTAGCTGATCCCACAAAGAAGGTTGACATCCAGTTCCCATGAAGCGCAATGATTTATCTAATTCCTGCGGATTGTTCTGCAAGCGATTTTCTATCATGCGATCGTATTCAGGATGATTTTTTATCCAACCAAAAATTGCTTGATTGTACCAATTTGATAGAAAAGCAGCAAAATCAGTTTTAATAATATTTCTGCTTAATTTTTTAGCTATTTGAGCATCAAGTCTAATTCGTTCTAATCGTTCTATTTCTGTTGCTAAACCTGGTGAAGCTGATTCTAATACAACTTTAATAAAGCGTTCTGGGAAATTTAGAGTTAGGTATAAAGCTAATCTTCCACCCATCGAATAACCAATTAAGTGGCATTTATCTATTTTTAATTCATCTAATAAATTGATTATTGCTTGAGCAGCGGGTTCTATTTTATAGTATTCATCACCTCCTAAAACTTCGGTTTTACCATGTCCTGGTAAGTCAATGATGAGATAAGAAAAATCTTCAGCTAGCAATTTTATGGCTTCATCAAATTCATTCATGTTTCCCATGAAGCCGTGTAACAAAAAAATTAGAGGTTTGTTATTATTTACATTTAAATAATAGTTAAACTTATATTTTTTTAAATTCATTTTTAGAGTATATCTATAAAATCGAAGCTGATATAATTTTTTGTTATGAGTTGAGAAAATGCGTAGCTTGCTGCTGTGACATCGCCTTTTTCAATCCCAAAACTCCCCGCCTTAATACGCTTTCGTGGTTATATTTACCTCCCGGCAATTGATTTTTCTAATTATTAAGGTAGAAATCGATCTAAAGCAGCTTTTAACTGTTTAATTTCCCCGTCAATATTACCTTCTTGTGCGGCTCGACCAATACACTCAGTTAAATGTTCATCCAAAACAATTCGCGCTACCCGATCCAATGCGCCCCGCACTGCGGCAATTTGTAGTAGAACATCAGGACAAGGGCTACTTTGCTGTACCATTGCTTTAATACCACGAACATGTCCTTCTATACGCGATAATCGATTGACAATTCGCCGTAAAGACTCTTCGCTATGGATGTGGAGATGAGCCGAATTTCCAGTCCCATGAGTATGATCTGTATCTATATCATGCTCGTGGGAATCTTCTGTTTGCTGGGATGTTGGCAAGGATTCCTTGCCTAATCGGTTTGATCCATTCATGGGTTATCAAAGGACTTGTAGTACTCAGATCCTAGCCTAGTACACGACCAACCCAAAATTTTTAAGTGTTTGACAACAAAATATCTGCCACAAAGACAAGTCTCGCAAAAGTTCCCTTGAAACGTGCATACGAGTATTCAGCGCACACGGCTACTCAGCAAGGAAATGTCCAATCACGTAGGCGCAGCCCGCCGTAGGCATCGCTAATCCCAAATCTCGAAACCCAGTCCGACGAGGTAGAAGGCAGTATTCCTCCTACCCCCTAATTATTTATTCATCTGGAAAAGTCTGTACCTTACCATCAGGACTGAGAACAACTCGAATTCTGACATTTTGTCCGTGTGTATTGGCAGAAACAAAAGGTTTACCAAGTTCAGGCATTCCAGCGTTATCAACGAATTCTCTTGCTGCCTTATTGAGAGGAAAAATTCGTTCAACGGTGCCATCAACACTGACGATCAAACTGTATTCTAATGTTTGTGTCAGTCCTGCGGGTGGTTGCCAACGTTTTTTAAGGTATTCTCTAGCTTCTGCTATTTGAGGTGTGTCAAATAATGTACCAGTAGCCAATTCTGTGGATTTAGGGGTTTTGGGTGCATCCCCTAATTGATCGATGAATGGATTATTATCAGCAGTTCTAGATGAGGAAAGTTGTGAAGTAGGTTTCTGTCCAGGAGAAGATGCTTGTAAAGAATTGATTCTTGCCTCTAGCTGTTGTGAGGTTAGTGGGGAGGGTTGGGTAGAGGTACTGCCATAATTATTATTGGGTATGGTGCTAAGAGACGGCGGGGTTACTGGTGAGATATTAGTTGGTAAGCTGTTTGTGGTAGAAGATAGTCCAGGCGGCAAATTTCGCCGATGAGGGAGGGCACCAGTTTGGGGGCTTAAACCTATAGAATTCTGTCCCAGATTTGGTACTATGGCGATTTCCTGGCTTGGGATTTTGCTCGATGGTGCGATCGCTCGATTGCTGGGAAGAGTTGAAGTTGTGCCCTGAGATTTTGTTAGTGCATTATTTGGAAATAGAGGTGGTGGTGCAGAGAAACTGGAACTAGGGGGTGGGGCTGTTAGAGGTGCTTGGGGCAAAGTGGATGTGGGAAGTGGAGGGGTAGAACCTAGCAAATTATCAGATGGAGTGGTCAGCCCAGGTTCAGGCGTAGGAAAATTTAGTGAAGTTGAAGGTTCTAAGGCAGTCTTTACTGCTGCTGAATCTGATGTTTTGGCTGTATGTTGTTGCTTTTCCCTCATGCTATTAGCATATTGCCAAGTAACTGGTAAGAAACCTACACCTAATACTAATACTGCGGCAACAGGTGCCCAAGTAGGGAACCTCAGAGTCGAACTGGTGCTGTTGAGAGTTGGGAGTGCCATGACATCAGTTGAGTATTCATCTAAAGCACTTGCCAAATCGAATAGTTGCAGCAGAGTGAGTTTAATTACGGGGCCAGATGAGTGGTTGGCGAGAGAACCGAGAAATAAGCTGTGAGTTAAATGGCTGCTTGGTTCTAAGCGGATATTTGCTCCAGGAAACTGGTTACTAAAAGAATTTGAATTTAATGTTTTTATTGAGGACTTTAATTCCGGTTCACCCACTGCTGTGCTTGACTCTTGGGTACTGGAGAAACTGACCCAAAAGCTTTCTGGAGACTGTTGGAGGAGTTGCTGTACGTAACTTGTGACGGCATCACACAAAGCTTCGAGTTGCTCGCGATCGCCCTGAATTGGGACTCTGTTTTCTTCTGGTAGTCGGGGATCATCAAAACGTAGCTCAAAGCTTAGGTGTTTGAGGACTGTTTTCCCCATCCAACGGGAGAGAGGCGAGCTTTGCGCGAATACTTCTAGCGTGCAAGTAGGGGGTGTATAGCGACGAATGACAGAATTTGATAGAGGCATGGCAGGAACTGCGATGAAGACTATTTGGGATTTTGCAAAAAGTTGAGCCAGTTGCTTACAAAGAAAAATTGAAAGGGTGGATTCTCCACTCAGAATTTTGGAAGCTTCCTTCCGTTATGTAAACTGGTATGCCAGGAGGGAGTAGTGCTGATAGTACATCGCCCAAGGGCCAACTACTATCAAAAGGGAATCCTGATCTAGCAAACTTTCATGAGCGAATTTTGATTGAGTAATTTCAAATTTCAGATCTAAAATTTTGTCGAACGGTCTATAAGTGCTAGCCAGAGACGGCGATGCCCACCAGGGGCACTGTAAAAAAGTAAATCTACAAGCAGCTTTAGTGCCAGGTTGGTAAGTAAATCCGTTGAGATTTTCTCATCCTCTTCCATCCGCTCTTGGTAAGTGTTGCAAAAAGCATCAATATAATCTCCAAGTAAAGCAGCCTGGTGAGGTTCCCGGTTATTTTCTGCCATTTGTTCCAACAAGCCGACAGCGCGGCGAATCAATTCTTGGTGCTGTTTGGCTAGGTAGCAGATGATCAGAACAAGCGATCGCGCTTCTTCGACATCTAGCTTTTTTCGCCCTCCTTGACCTTTGCGTAGGGGATTGGACTGGCGCAGTCGCCATAAAGCTACGCGGTCTGGCACTCTTGACTCTAAATTCAGATCAGTTGCCGCCGAAAGCATAGCCTCTGAACCAATCCCAGTTAAGGTTTCTAGCGCTAACAGCACCAAGTCTAATTGGGTTTTGATATTGTCCCATTGAACTGTATTTGGGGCTGGAAGCTTGATTAAATCCTCCCACTGGGAATTTGGAGTGGCTGAGTTGGTGGCCGAGTGCATAACTTTTAGCATAGGTGATCAAGCTGATAGGGGATGTTGCTGTTACCCATTTTGAAACCAGACTCTCAAGCATCAAGCTTGGTTTCCCATAGCTATGAGCCAGAGGCTTCAGCGAGATTTGTCTATGTGGTAAACAGCAGGTATCTTTGTCCTACTCTAGATGAAAATCTATTTTAGACAAAGTAGAAAAGTATCAATTCTAATTAAGGTTTACCCGACTTTCACTGCTAATTCCGTACAAGAGTATAAATAAACTATGTTACGAATTACCCAAATAATAGCCAAAACCCTGATTTTCAGGTAGGGGCAATTCATGA
>CAZZZY010000460.1:0-5475 GCA_964658545.1 uncultured Acetobacteraceae bacterium
GGAAATAAGCCACCCATTTAAAATCGCTAGACATCCTACAAAATCAGCGTTCTTTTTTTTTACTTTTGCCTTGTTGTACTAGATGGTTTAAAAATATTCTACTGATAACTTTCTGGTATACCCACTGCTGATAAACCTGCGATCGCTCTTAAATTTTGGCAACGAATCAACTCGGTAAAATTTAAACTGGAACGCCCTTCAATCTTTGCTACCGCCTCAATCGCAGATAATAGGTGTTGGGCTGCTTCAACTTCTGAATAACCGCGCCGTTGTGCTACGCGAATTGCTGCTGTATCGGCATTTAACTCTGATTCTTGAGATTTATTAGTGCGCCAAATGCGAAAAGCCGCGATCGCACTTAATCCCCCCGCTATGGCTACACCCACCACATCTGACTGTGATGCTTCTAATAATCCGCCTAACAGCCCCACCAACACCACACCTTGATAAATGTTGGGTTTAAACCACTTCACCCCCGTCAACCAGCTAACCATCTGTAACAGCAGCAAGTCTCGTTGCGGCTTTGTCAAGCGACGCCACAAATCGAAATTAATATATATTGGTCGCGCCTGATTCCAGGGTTGGGGAAAAGAGGCGTTAATCACTTTTGCCTGTTCTGGCTTACTAACGATTTTTATCGTCATCCGACCAGAAGCAGGCATTACATCTAACAAACGGCGAATTTCAACATTTGGCTCCATAAATTTAATTATTAGCCATAATGTGCATAGTAATTATTTTAGTTACCAATTCGTGTTAACCTTTGATTTGTGAGATGCTGTCATGGTATTTAAAAAAGCTATTTTCTAAATGGAAACCCTCGTAAAATAAGATTTCTAAATAAAATAGACTAACTCACCAAAAGACTGATTAAGTTGTTTGACAGTATTCTTAAATTGATTAAACTACACTACTCTCTGTCCTAATCATGGACGCTTTTTCTCCCCTCCCACCTGAATGGACGAATAAGGCATTACATGCCTATGAGTTTTACTGTCCTAATTGCCACTCAACTAGCCGAGAAGCTGAAAAAGTTTGGCTAAATCGGCGATCGCCCGTACTTACAGAAGACAGTCGTCGCAAATGGCAAGAATTCTATTATTGCCACTGTGGTACTGTATGGTGGGCTTGGAGTAGCGATCGCCCCCCTCAAGATATATCCAATCAGTCAGATTATAATCCTACATAGGTCTTGACTATGTTTTTAAGCAGCTATAGGAATCCGGTTTGATTTCTGAAAAAAATTAAGTATTTGTAGGGTGCGTTATGACTTGAGTCTAACGCACCAAACCCTTGAAAATGGTGCGTTACGCTTCGCGATAACACACCCTACGTGTTGTTCAAAAATCAAATAGTAATCCTATAGCTGAGTTTCTAGTGGTTTGTCTCATTAATTTTGCAAAGTTTGTAGTGAGCGATTTATCGCTCAATTTCAAGCACTTCAGTGCTTACTACAAACTTTTATAAGTTGAGAGTGGACAGTGAACAATTTTCAAAGGGGTAAATTACATAAATTTTTTCAACTGTCAACTGTCAACTATGCCAGAGGAGAGGTTTTCACGGAGACAACTGCCAAATCTTAATAGTGTTGTCCTCACTACCACTGACAAGGGTCTTGCTATCAGGACTGAAGGCTACGGATGTCACGGTGTTGGTGTGCCCCGTCAATGTGAGAATTTCCTCTCCTGTGGCAGAATTCCAGAGTTTGATGGTGCGATCGCGGCTACCACTAGCAATAATTTTACCGTCGGCACTAAAGGCTACGGTTGTGACTGTGTTGGCATGTCCCACCAAGGTGCGAAGTTCTTTTCCTGTAACTAAATCCCAAAGTTTGATGGTGCGATCGCGGCCAGCACTGGCTAAAATTTTTCCATCTGGGCTAATAGCCACAGCTGTTACTGTTTGAGAATTTCCCTCCAGTGTACGGATCGAGTACCCTTTTGTTAGATTCCAGACTTTGATAGTCTTGTCAAAACTGCCACTGGCAAGAATCACACCATCGGGGCTGATGGCTACCGATCGCACCCAGAATGTATGCCCTACCAGTGTCCGAATTTGCTCTCCTGTTGCTAAATCCCAAATTTTGATGGTGTTGTCATCACTACCACTAACGAGAGTCTCGCTATCAGCACTGATAGCTAGGGCATGAACTGAGTCAGTATGCCCCTCTAAAGTGCGAATTTGTTTTCCGGTTGCCAGATTCCAAATTTTGATGGTGCTGTCATCACTGGCACTTACCAAAGTTTTGCCATCTGGACTAATCACCACGGCATTCACCTGCCGAGAATAGGCGTTGAGTGAAGAGATTTGTTTTCCGGTGGCGAGATTCCAAAGTTTGATTGTGCGTAGGCGTAGCCCGTCGTAGACATCGCCCCCACTGCTGGCAATGGTTTTACCATCGGGACTGATGGCGACGGATAAAACCGAGTTTTCATGTCCTTGGAGGGTGTTAGCTAAGGAAACTTTTCCCAAAGCAATCTTTAGTGGTTGACCTAAAAGTGCGTCATTTTTGCCAGAATTATTATGCTGACTCAACCTAGAAACTAAACTGGTTTGAATCTGGCGAAAATGTTTATACCAGGATTCTTGGAATCCGAACAAGAGGATGAAAGCACTTACCAAGACTAAAGTTCTCAGTAAGGGATAACTTTTTGGTAAATATGGGGCTTTAGTTGGTGGTATTTTCCCAGATGACTTACCTGCTGGTGGTAGGGCGAGGAGTTGTTTTGGAGTCAAGTCTCTAAGAACTTCATCGGCTGACTGATAACGTTCTTGAATGTCTTTTTTCAAAAGCTTGTCGATGACAAAATCCAACTCAGGGTTTAATGGACTCCGCAAATATTCCCGCCAATTACTCACCCAAGCGTAGCCAGATTCCATCCACAACTGAAAGGGTGAATTTCCCGTTAGCAGATGAAAGCAGGTAGCGCCCAAACCGAATAAGTCACTGGCGGGAAAAGCTTTACCATCTCTAATTTGTTCTAGGGGAGAATAACCATGTGAACCAATGGATGTGCCAGTTTTCTGCTGCACTTTTGCAGTGAATTGTTTTGAGGAACCAAAATCAATCAGACTTAATCGCCCATCACTTTTATGGCGGATAATATTTTCTGGCTTGATATCCCGATGAATAACTTTGCGATCGTGGATAAATTTCAGGATGGGCAGTAAATCTAACAAAATAGATTGAATTTCCCTAGCGTTATACCCCTTGCGCTGTTGCAACTCCTTTAACAAATTCTCGCCATTGATAAACTGCTGCACTAAATATAGGCAGCCGTCTTGCTCAAAGTAAGCTATTAAAGTCGGAATTTGGGGATGTTCCCCAAGGTCTTGCAGTCGCTGTGCTTCTTCAGCAAACAACTCCATCGCCTTTTTTTGCGACCAAGTTCCTTGGAACTTAGGAGCTAATTGCTTGATAACACAGCGTTCATTGAGTTTATCGACATCTTCTGATAGATAGGTTCTGCCAAATCCCCCCTCATCTGAAAGGACTCGGATGACACGGAAGCGATTTCTTAAAAGTGACACCAAGGGGGTGCTACAACTTTGGCAAAACTTCTTTCCATTGGGATTCAGGGGATTTGGGCAATCGGGATTTAAGCAGCAGATCATGATCTGACAGGCGCGACTGCATGACAACTTAGGCTAAGTTTGCCCCGAACTGTCCCTTAAGAAAATTGACTCTCGCTTACTGGTGGTAGAAAACCCTGTTCTGGGGATTGGGGAATTACTTATATAGTTAGCGTTTGTAAATAGTAGTCAGTCTTCCTCATCTGTGGAAAACTACGAGAGCCATAAGATTAATTATTCTTTCGATTATATAATAATCTGAATAGAAATATTTTTCGGAACTGCTAGCCCTAGTAATTTTGCTTGTATATTGACAATCGACAAGTGACTAAGTATTAAGTTAAATCCTGATTAATTAACCATCACTGACTATTAAATTTAGTCACAATGCTTACTAGATTGGTTTTTGGGTTTTTTAATCGCCCTTGACTAATTGTTAATTTGATACTTGGAAGTAAATAAGGCTGAAACTTAATTTTGCAACCTTGTTTATTTAAGCCTCGCTCTCCATTTCCGAATAGCACTAGCAGTTCTGGCTACGGGTGGTATATACACATCAGGAGCTTCGTGAGAGTCTTGGTGTTGTGTAATACTTTTATTATTTAATTTTTGGGTAGTTAGACAGCTAGCCAAAGTCGGAAAATAGCTTTCATAACTTAAAGCTTTTATCACTTCATCGGCAGTCTTAAACCGATCAGCTAATGTAATTTTCACCATTTTTCCTAAAATCTGGGCAAAACTGTTGCTGATATTTACCTCTTTTTGCCAGCATATCTCGCCAGTATTTGGGTGGTAGTCAAATTCTAAAGGACTTTTAGCAGTCAACATATAAATACAAGTTACACCCAGTGCATAAATATCACTGGCATAAACTGGACGAAGAGAAAACTGTTCTGGTGGCGCAAATCCCCTAGTCCCAATGAAGTTGGTGTTTGCAGCCTGATTGGTAGAGTGTTCACAAGCATCAACTAATTGTTCTTTCACCGCCCCAAAATCAATCAGCACTACCCGCCCGTCATACTCACACCGCAACAAATTCTGGGGCTTAATATCCCGATGAATCACATGATGTTTGTGAAGATACTGTAATACTGGTAAGAATTCCTGTAAAAACTGTTTAATTGAGGTTTCACTTTTAGTCCCAGTTTGCCGCACTTCTCGCGCTAAAGTCAAACCCGGTACATATTCTTGAATTAAGAAAAACTCCCCATTCGTCTGAAAGTAGTCTAATAGCATGGGAATTTGCGAATGACTACCGAGTTGAGCCAAGGTTCTTGCTTCTTTTTCAAAGCGTGTACATGCCCTTTGCCAACTTTGGGGACTAGTCACTTTCGGACAAAGCTGTTTAATCACACATAGGGGATTTCCCGGTAATACGGCATCTTTAGCTAAAAATGTGATGCCAAAACCACCTCTACCTAGAATTTGCAATATTTCATAGCGATCGCGAAATAGCTTCTTGGAACCACACATCTGACCAAGTTGAGTTTGCTGTAAAATGCTCTCTTGAGAATTCGTTATTTTCTGAGAAAACCGATTCATTAGTATAGGATATCTGCTCTGAAATGTCTTTAATCTTACGATAAATATTTCTTGATAACAGTAATTTTACTGTAACTTTGCCAAATCATCACTACTTTTCTATTAAAAATTCAAAAAGCAAAAATAAATCTCTGTAGAACTAGCGCTTTCAAAGTGACTCCAAAAATCTCTTTTTTTCTCTGTGTTGTCTGCGTCTGTGCGGTTTAACTACTCTAGACGCAGACAACACAGAGGTATAGCCATTTTCAATTCGGCGAGGTACAGGTATGCAGACAGACCTAACCCCCTAACCCCCTTCCCGAAGTGCAGGGTGGTTTCATACGAAAAAAGAAAAATATCAAAGCCTCTATTTCTCGTTTT
>CAZZZY010000461.1:0-5471 GCA_964658545.1 uncultured Acetobacteraceae bacterium
GTAAAAATTGTGGAGTTTCCATAATTTTTTGATGAAACCCGATAGTAGTGGGTAGTCCAGTGATGGCACATTCCCTAAGTGCGCGTTTCATGCGGTTAATAGCAGTGGGTCGGTCTGGGGCCCAAACAATTAACTTGCCGATCAAGGAATCGTAGTAGGGCGGAATTTGGTAATCTGTGTAAACGTGGGAATCAATGCGAACACCAGGGCCTCCAGGGGGCAGATAGCCACTAATCCTTCCAGGAGAGGGGCGAAAGTCATGATCGGGGTCTTCAGCGTTGATCCGACATTCGATCGCATGACCCCGCAAAACTACTTGCTCTTGGGTAAGCTTGAGTCTTTCTCCTTGAGCAATCCGAATTTGTTCAGCAACCAAGTCTATTCCAGTAACCATCTCTGTTACAGGATGTTCTACTTGAATGCGGGTGTTCATTTCCATAAAGTAGAATTTACCGGATCTATCCAAGAGAAATTCGATGGTACCCGCCCCAGTGTAATTAATGAATTGGGCAGCTTTGACAGCAGCTTGTCCCATTTTCTCACGCAAGTCTTCGTCGAGAGCCGGACTGGGGGCTTCTTCTAGTAGCTTTTGGTTCCGACGCTGAATTGAGCAATCCCGTTCGCCCAAGTGGATGACATTACCGTAGTTATCCGCCAAAATTTGAAATTCGATGTGGCGGGGACGTTCAATAAATTTTTCGATGTAAACGCCAGAATTCCCAAAAGCTGCTCCTGCTTCCCCTTGGGCTGCTAAGAAAAGTTTGACAAATTCATCTTCAGAACGAACTAGGCGCATACCCCGTCCACCACCGCCTGCTGTGGCTTTAATCATCACTGGATAGCCGATATCCTTGGCGAATTTTAATCCTTCTTCCTCAGATTCTACTAACCCCTCACTACCTGGTACTGTGGGGACTCCAGCTTTTTGCATGGTTTCTTTGGCAGTGGATTTATCACCCATCAGCTTGATAGCTTCTGGAGTTGGGCCGATAAAAGCAATATGATGGTCGGCACAGATTTCCGCAAATCGGGCATTTTCTGCCAAAAAGCCATAGCCGGGATGAATGGCTGTCGCATTGCGCGTCAGGGCGGCCGCAATAATATTGGGAATATTCAAATAACTTTTACTGCTAGCTGGTTCGCCAATACAAACCGCTTCATCAGCAAGTTGGACATGGAGAGCATTCCGGTCAACGGTGGAGTGAACCGCGACTGTGGCAATTCCCATTTCTTCACAGGCGCGGAGAATGCGAAGGGCGATTTCTCCCCGATTGGCAATTAATATTTTGTCAAACTTCATTTTTTAGTTTCGATATCATTACCAGTAGATTGACATTTTCTCTGATCCAACTTGAAACAACGCTTCCGCATTATTTCAAATTATCACAGGAGATTCGCACCCTGATTCTAAGCAAACTCGCATATTGCAGGCTTGCTGCCTCTACAAGTCTTACTACACTAACAACATTGCTGCTGTAAGTCTTGGCTAGCTTACCAAACTGGGCTTTTGCGACGCCGAACAGCCCGTCGTAGACATCGCCTACATCGGGTCGGTATGCCATCGCACCGCGTTTCCCACAGTCGCTCTACCCTTTTTAATATCACTTGTGTAGATGCTAAATTTCTGTCAGTCTGATACCACCTTGAGGAAATTTATATTTTTGAGAGAAATAACTTAGATATTTCCTGACTAGAATTATTTTCTTATGCTATAGTCTATCTTTAGACAACCCGTGCGGATGTGGCGGAATTGGTATACGCGCACGCTTGAGGTGCGTGTGGCTTTGCCTTGCGAGTTCGAGTCTCGCCATCCGCATTTTAGCTTGTCTAACCATAGGGTCAATAGTCAAGGGTCAATAGACCTGAGACTGTTGACCCTTAAATCTTGGTATAGCTCTAGTTTTTTATGCTTTTATAGAGATACATGAAGTTTTGTAAAAAGCATTGAGTATTACTTTTACGCCGACAAACAACTTAACAGAGCCAGCAGCTTGGCATCGCCTCACTCCGATTTGGCAAGGAGGGGAGGAAGTAATTCAAAAAAGTTTACCTCACACTCAACTAGCACCGGCTTGGCAGCTAATGCTTTTGGGTGACGGCTCTCCAACACGTCACCTAGAATTGCTTACAGGTGAGTCTGTAGAAGTAGATGTCATTGATATGTCATTGATTGGCATAGACTTGGATGCTGCACCTGATTTAATTCAAGCTGTTCCAGGGCCGCGACTACGGCGACAAGTCTGGCTGCGGACTGCTTCTGGTCAACGACTAGCCTATGCGACCTCGTGGTGGGAAGCCAGTCATGTAGATGAGTATTTGCAAAATCGTTCATTACCAATTTGGGCAAGTTTAGCTCGTCTCCGCACAGAGTTGTATCGGGATGTTCGAGGAATTTACTACGGTTACTCATCGGCGCTAGAGTCTGGTTTTGATGTCACTGGGCCTTTTTGGGGTCGCCATTACTTGTTTTGGCATCATGGACAGCCACTAACCTTAATTTATGAAGTTTTTTCGCCTTATTTAACTAAATATTTGGGAGCGATGCAAATAAGTAATTACGAACTATGAATATATTGTGCGATGGCGTACCCGTGTGCTGTATGCGATCGCTATTGAGCAACACAATGAAATAATCAAAGGAATGCTGAACTATTGTGGCAGTGATCGCATCCTCTCTAAAATAGAGTCATTCCCCAAGATGAACTATGATTCAACTTAAAACCCAGTTCACCCTCGAAGAATTTCTTGCACTTCCCGAAGGAGATATCACCTACGAACTCATTGCTGGAGAAGCTGTTCCCAAATTCAAAGACCATGAGATGGCACCAAAATTTTTTCATAGTTCTATAACCGGTGCGTTATTTATACTATTGTCTGCGTGGGCGCAGGAAAAGGGGCGGGTTGTAATTGAATGGGCAATTAAGCTAACCCGAAATCAACAAGACTGGGTTCCTGTACCAGATTTGACATATATTTCTTATAACCGTCTTTCTGCTGATTGGTTGCAAGATGAGGCTTGTCCTATTGCACCCGAACTG
Organism: uncultured Acetobacteraceae bacterium; assembly: GCA_964658545.1. Lineage (GTDB taxonomy): Bacteria > Cyanobacteriota > Cyanobacteriia > Cyanobacteriales > Nostocaceae > Nostoc. Next base: position 3,039 of record CAZZZY010000461.1, read on the forward strand.
GTCATTGAAATTATCTCCCCCGGTCAAACTTTCGGAGAAATGACAGAAAAAGCCACTGATTATCTAAAAGCTAAAGTTCAACGAGTTTGGATTATCGATCCTAGAGCAAAAACTATTACTATTTTTTATCCTGATATTCTTCCTCAAACCAAACGCGGTACTGATAGTTTAGAAAATTCTTTGTTTGAAGGGTTGCAAATTACACCTCAACAAATTTTCCAACAAGCAAGAATTTTCTATTGATGTTAGCAATAAAGGCACGAGGAAAGGTTGAATGAATACTGTTGTGCTAAATCTAGAACCAATTGCTCATTTAACCGATGAGCAATTTTATCAATTGTGTATTGCCAATCGTGATTTAAGCCTGGAAATGAATTCAGCCGGGGAATTGATAATTATGCCACCAGTAGGAGGAGAAAGCGGAAATCAAGAAGCTGGACTGATCGCTGATTTAGAAATTTGGAATCGTCAAGCTAAATTAGGAAAAGTTTTTAGTTCTTCAACTATCTTTATACTTCCCAATGGTGCAAAACGTTCTCCTGATGCTGCTTGGGTAAAATTGGAGCGATGGGAAGCTTTAACACCAGAACAACGAAAGAAATTTCCGCCACTTGTACCCGACTTTGTAATTGAACTGCGTTCAGAGACAGATCGGCTGGCACCGATTCAAGAGAAAATGCAGGAATACATCAAAAATGGTCTGCGTTTGGGTTGGCTGATTAACCCTCAAGATGAAAGAGTGGAAATTTACCGACTTTTGCAAGCTGTAGAAGTTGTGACAATGCCGACGATTGTTTCTGGAGAAGATATATTACCTGGATTTGAGTTGCAATTATTAGGTAGGGCATAAGCGTGATGGCATAGCTTTGCTTACCGCATTGTCACAAAAAATGTTCGCACAATGGATTGAGAATTAATGCAGATGCCAAAGAAACTGCATTAATTCTCAAAAAAGTAGCGGTGAAACTGGGTCTAAAGCTCAGTGGAATCAGTAGCGGCGATTTGATAACGCCTTTAAAAGTCCGACTGTGGACTCTTTAAGAATCCCTCGGCTTTAGCTGTAGGGAGTATCAAGCGAACTTGTTTACAAATTTTCGCTCATGCGCTATTTCCTGGCTCCCTACCTTCTACAATGAAGATAGACTTTATTGAGATTTGTATAGTTGGGGAAAAGCTGTCATGCCTCCCGCCGTTTTAATTCAGAATCTGCAAAAACGCTACGGTACAGTGGTTGCCGTCCAGGATGTTTCCTTTCAGGTAGAATCAGGAGAAATCTTTGGTTTACTTGGCCCAAACGGTGCTGGGAAAACGACTACCTTACGTGCCTTGTGTACACTTACCACACCGGATGCTGGCAAAATCGAAGTATCTGGCATCTCTGTGTTAGATAATCCGAGAGTGGCAAGACAGCGACTAGGTTACGTAGCTCAGGAAGTCGCCATAGATAAGGTGCTGACTGGAAAAGAATTACTGCAATTGCAAGCAGCACTTTATCACCTCCCACGCGCATTAGCCAAACGGCGCATTGAGACAGTATTAGATTTACTCAGTTTGCAAGAATACGCTAATCAAAAAACAGGAACCTATTCCGGCGGTTTACGCAAGCGCCTAGACTTGGCTGCTGGGTTGCTCCATGCACCGGATGTTTTGGTCTTGGATGAGCCGACTGTAGGGCTTGACATAGAAACGCGATTTGTGGTATGGGATTTCCTCCGAAAATTACGTGCCTCTGGGACAACAGTAGTAATTACCAGCCATTACCTAGAAGAAATTGACGCTTTAGCCGATCGCGTGGCAATTATAGATCGGGGCGTGGTAATTGCCTCTGGGACACCTTCACAATTAAAAGATCAAGTAGGGGGCGATCGCATCACCTTGCGAATCCGTGAGTTTTCCCCCATTGACGAAGCCGAAAAAGCCAAAAACCTCTTGCAATTTTTGCCCTTTGTGCAAGAAGCGATCATCAACAGCGCTCAAGGTAATTCCCTCAACTTAGTGGTGACACCTCAAAACGATGTTCTCATTAACATACAGCAAGCCCTGAATACTGCTGGCTTGCCCATATTTGGCATTGCCCAATCTCGCCCCAGCCTCGATGACGTTTACCTCGCCGCTACAGGACGCACACTCATGGATGCAGAACTCGCAGCCGTTACCACCCGCGATGTCAAGGCTGAAAAGAAGCAGAATATGAGATAGGGAATGGGGCATGGGGCATGGAGAAGACGAGGGAGAAATAACCAATGCCTACAATGCCCAATGTCCAGTAGTAGTGCTGAGTGGGTAATCTCACTTCTTTACTGAGGTTATCAATCACAAATCCCAGGACAGTCGAAAGCCGCAGTAGTAGTGCTGAGTAGGTAATCTCACTTCTTTACTGAGGACTGGGAACCGACTAAACACCCCGCTACCGCTAAGGGAACTCAGAACTGT
>CAZZZY010000462.1:0-5467 GCA_964658545.1 uncultured Acetobacteraceae bacterium
AGTTGAGAAAATTCTCAATTATTTTCGAGATTTTTAAACCCCTACCCTTGAAAGGAGGGGGACACGGGGCAAAAGTGAGAGGGCGATAACCGTATCCGCTCAGAAAATCGGGGTAAGGAGTAAAAGCCTAGCCCTTTCAAGGTGGTAAAATTTGGGACGAAGATTGATGATTTCAACCTTCAAAAAGCCCAAAATCTGAGCCGAGAACTCAGGATGATCCCAGTGAAACAACGTATTTTCGTTGAACACCTTGAAAGAGCTAGTGTTTAGGGCTTACGCATTGACATAAAAAATGAAATATGCATAATGGAAAAACCACATATTTAGTAGGGGTTTACCAGTGCTAAACCCCTACAATATTGGTCTATTTACCATCAATAATCACAGCCTAAAAGTCTGATTTTTCTGTTGAGATAGGTTCCCAATTTGTTTTGAGCGTTTCAAGGCTCACCCTTTGATAATCCTTATTTGATAAGGATTTGATACGAATTTGTCACCCCTTTAGCGTATTTATACAAACGGATTGATTACCCAAACTAGGCATGACTTATATTAAAAACGCCTTTCAAGAATTTCTCATCAATTTAGAAGGGGTTGATCAATTACCACCGGAAGAGACCAATAATTTATCACAACAACTGCAGGCTTTCCGCTACCGCATAGGTCAAAAAATTATTGGTAAAGAAAGAATTCCCGATCGCCTGACAATTATTTATGAGGGACAAGTACGGTTGTTGGGATACGACCCCCAAACCCAATTGCCAATTACCTTACAATTGCTGCAACCTGGAGCAATCCTGGGGGAAATCAGCTTGTTACGTCAAGTTGCTTGTGAAACAGCGATCGCTTCTACAGAAGTAGTATGTATAACAATAACTGCAACTGAATACTTACGTCTCCTGGCCACATACCCAGCCTTTGCTGCTGTTCGTCAACAACCCGCTAACGTAGTCGAAGTCTTTGATGTCTTGGGTTTACAGTTAGAACAGCAAGCTTTAGGTAGCGCTAATCTCAAAGAACTGACTCAAAAAGCTTTACCACAGGCGAAAATACACTATCTCCCACCAGGTAAAACCTCATTCAAACAACTAGATAGCGCCAACATCTGGTTTGTCAGTGGTGGTGGCATAGTTACGAACTTCGCTCCTAGTTCCCGGATAGAATTGAGTGATAGCGGAACAGATGTAGTCACAGTTTTGGGAAAAGTTCCAGCACGTCTGATTGGTTTATCTCCCGCAGATTTATCATTTGTCGATATTCGTAAAGAACCGCTACTAGTAAACAAAGTCATCAATGCCGAAATTGTAGACGATGAAAAACTGAATATTCCTTACGCATCTGAGGAAGAAATTCCACCGTCCTCTGACTCACCAAAGGATCAAGAAAGGAATAAAAAATATCCTTTTGTGCGTGGAACTGGGGAATTAAATTCCGCCTTCGCCTGTTTCCAAATGCTCTCCCAGTACCTACAAATCCCACTTCGCCGGGAAGTAGTACGTCGCATCTTAATTGAGCAGATGAAACGCCAAGGTAATCTATCCTTTCAACTTTGTGCTTACCTAGCAGAGTTAATCGGACTTAAAGCCCAGTTAGTAGATATTCCCGCATCCTCGATCACGCGAATTCCTACACCAGCATTGATCCGCTATGGTAAGAGTTATGCTGTGTTATACGCAGCCGACACCAAGACTATGGTTGTGGGTGTACCGTCGAAAGGGATTGTGCATTGTAAACCTGGGGAATTAGTCACCCACTTAAATATTGACGAAGCCAATTTACCGCCTCAAACAAGGCTATTACTGCTTGCTGCTACCAAAGAAACACCCCAAGAACGCTTCGGTTTGCGGTGGTTTCTTCCCCACTTGTCACAGCACCGTCGGGTATTGACAGAAGTCTTTATTGCTTCCTTTTTTGTCCAATTAGCAGCCCTGGCTAACCCGCTGGTCATCCAGTTAATTATCGATAAAGTTATAGTGCAAAATAGTATTAATACCCTGAATGTATTAGGTGTATTGCTATTAGCTGTAGCGATATTTGAAGCAGTTATGACAACACTACGAACTTACCTATTTGTTGATACCACTAACCGGATTGATATGGGTTTGGGGTCACAAATCATTGACCATTTACTGCGGTTGCCACTACGTTATTTTGAACGCCGACCTGTAGGTGAACTATCTACTCGCATCAACGAATTAGAAAATATCCGCCAGTTTCTCACTGGTACTGCTTTAACAGTAGTTTTAGATGCGATCTTCTCGGTGATTTATATTGTCGTGATGCTATTTTACAGTTGGCAACTCACCGCAGTGGCTTTGGGAACCATTCCAGTGTTTGTGTTGATTACTTTAATTGCAGCCCCGACAGTGAGTAGACAGTTACGCGCCAAAGCTGAACGCAACGCTGAGACTCAATCTTATTTAGTTGAGGTGATGTCAGGAATTCAAACAGTGAAAGCGCAAAATATCGAATTGCGATCGCGCTTCTCTTGGCAAGAGCGTTATGCTCGTTTTGTAGCAGCAGGTTTTAAAACCGTTTTGACTTCTACCCTCGCCAATTCTGCTAGCAACTTTCTCAACAAACTTAGTAGCTTGCTAGTCTTGTGGGTAGGAGCTTATTTGGTACTCAAAGGCGAGTTAACCCTAGGGGAATTAATTGCTTTTAGAATTATCTCTGGTTATGTCACTAGCCCCATATTACGATTAGCGCAAATTTGGCAAAGCTTCCAAGAAACTGCTTTATCTCTAGAGCGTTTAAGTGATATTGTCGAGACACCACAAGAAGCAAAAGCTGACCGTCAAAATATTCCCTTACCTGTAGTTGTCGGCTCAGTCAAATATGAAAATCTTTCCTTCCGCTTTGCACCGAATGGCCCTCTACAACTCGCCAATGTCAATCTTGAAATAGCCGCTGGCACATTTGTCGGTATTGTCGGACAAAGCGGATCGGGTAAAAGTACGATGATGAAATTACTGCTCAGGCTTTATGACGCTGAGTCTGGAAGGATTTTAATTGATGGTTACGATATTTCTAAAGTGGAACTTTATTCACTGCGAAGACAGATTGGTGTAGTTCCCCAAGATCCACTGTTGTTTGATGGCACAGTGCAGGAAAATATCGCCCTCACAAACCCCGACGCTACAACCGACGAAATTATCGAAGCGGCTCACATTGCTGCCGCTCATGAGTTTATCATGAACTTACCCAACGGTTACAACACGCGCGTCGGTGAACGGGGCGCGTCCCTGTCTGGTGGACAAAGACAAAGAATAGCGATCGCTCGTTCTGTTTTACAACGGCCAAAATTATTGGTTCTAGACGAAGCAACTAGCGCTCTCGACTATCCCACAGAGCGACAAGTCTGTCTCAACTTAGGCAGTAGTTTCCAGGGAACTACAGTATTTTTTATCACACATCGTCTCAATACCATTAGTAACGCAGACACCATTTTTGTCATGGATGGTGGACGCATCATCGAACAAGGAAGCCATAAAAATTTAATGGCTGCTAGAGGTCATTATTTTTACCTTTATCAGCAACAAGAGGTTAACTTGTAATTAGTCAAGAATCAGTTATCAGTGTGTTCTCAATTCCCAATTCCCCAAATCTTTATGACTCAACTAAATGGAAATCATTTTAATAACAACAATGATAACAGCAAAGTCAAGTCAGATTCGCTAGTAGTTACATCTCTGGCGAAATCTCCTCCACAGTCTTTAGTCAACTTCAGAGATAGTAACTTTGAGCAATCCATTGTGCTTCGCCAATCGCCAATTTGGTCACGCACAATCATGGTAACTCTGATGGTGTTAGCCTGTTTTGGTATGGTTTGGGCTTGTTTGGCAAAAATTGAGCAAGTGGTACCAGCAACAGGTCAATTAAAGCCACAAGGAACAGTAAAAGACGTTCAAGCTCCTGTCAATGGAGTCGTGAAAGAGCTATATGTTAAAGATGGCGATGAAGTTAAGGCTGGAGATTTGCTGCTGACTTTTGACTCTGTTGCTACTGTTGCAGAGTTAAATTCTTTAAACAAAATTCGTGCTGCATTAATTCAAGAAAACCGGACTTATCGTCAACTGATGCAGGCCAGTTCGGCAACAGTAACTGAACTAGAATTTTTGCGAGGTAATTTGTCACCAGAAGTGGCTTTTTTACTTAAAAGTCGCTCAGCATTAGTTTCAGAAAATGAATTATTGCGGAATGAATATAAAAAATCTGGTACGGATACAACATCAGGAATTGATGAAAAACAACGTTTACAAGTAGCTAAAACCGAATTAGATTCTCGCTCTGCAGCAGCACAGTTAGAGGTTGAGAAAATCAAGAAACAACTAACTCAAACACAACTAAAAAATCTGGATACTCAAGCAAGTCTAGCTATCCAGCAGAGTATTTTTAAGAAACTCAAAGTATTAGCAGTAGAGGGTGGTATTTCTCAGCTTCAGTATCTCAACCAACAACAAGAAGTACAAACTCTCGCTGCTGAAATAGCGCAATTAACTCAAGAAGAGCAACGCCTGATGTTCGATATTGAAAAAAGTAAGCAGCAGGTAATTAATACAGTAGCTGCTTCTGATAAAGGCATTTTGGAAAAGATAGGTGATAATAAAAAACGCATTGCAGAAATTGATAGTCAATTCCAGAAAGTTTTGCTAGAGAATGAACAGCTTTTAGCAGATAACACTAGCAAAATTGCCCAAACTAAATTGAACTTCAAATATCAAGAATTGCGCGCTCCTGTAGGGGGAACAATTTTTGATTTACAAGCAAAAAACCCAGGTTTTGTTGCCAACACAACCCAAAAACTTCTACAAATAGTACCTAAAGAAAACTATATTGCTGAGGCTTTCATTACTAATAAAGATATTGGTTTTGTTCGTAAGGGGATGAAAGTAGACGTGAGGATTGATTCTTTTCCTTTTAGTGAGTTTGGCGATATCAAAGGAGTAGTAGATGGCATTGGTTCAGATGCCTTACCTCCTGACCAAACACATCAATTTTATCGGTTTCCCGTAAAAATTCGCTTGAATAAACAATCTTTATCGATTCAAAATAAAAACATTACCTTACAGTCCGGTATGTCGGTTACTGCTAATATTAAAGTCCGTGAAGAACGGACTGTAATCAGCTTGTTCACCGAGATGTTTACCAAGCAAGTTGATAGTCTTAAAGAGGTGCGTTAAGTAGCAATCCGGTTTAGAAACACTCACTTTTTTTATACTCAATACGGCTTAGAGCTTAACCGAACCGTATTGAAAAGAGTTACAGGCTTAACAACTTGTCACCAATGGGTATGCCTATATTACCTCAGTTTTAGACCCTCAAATTCTTCCACCCTACGTCGTTGCTGACCTTTATGCAAGACGATGGAGAATTGAAGAAGCATTTAATACTGCTAAACGCTTGCTTCGATTACAGCTATTTTCAGGTAAATGAACCACAAATAGACCTCACTTCCATTCCTCTC
>CAZZZY010000463.1:0-5466 GCA_964658545.1 uncultured Acetobacteraceae bacterium
TGTTAATGGTTTTCAGTAGTTCCTGTGTAGTGTAAGGCTTAGGCAAAAATGTTTTGACCCCACTGTTCATCGCTGTTGCTACCTTGTCACTTGAAGCCAGTCCGCTGACAGCAATAATCTTGACTTGCGAGTTGATTTTTTGCAATATCCGAATAGTGCTAAGACCATCCATCTCCGGCAACATCATATCCATTAACACAATATTGATTTCATGCTGATGCTTGGCATACAGTGCGAGTGCCTCAATTCCATCATTGGCAGTTAGAACTTTATAGCTGTGTGTTTCCAGAGTGATTTTGGTAATCTCTCTTATTGTTGGTTCGTCATCCACGACAAAAATCAATTCTCCATGTCCTGCTGGCAGTTCTAAACTTTCTAGCTGCTGTGTTTGAATAGCTTCTACTGCTGGTAAATACACTTTAAATCGGCTACCGTGTCCAACCTCACTATATACCTTGACAAAACCGCCATGACTTTTAATGATCCCTATAGCTGTGGAAAGACCAAGCCCTGTACCTTTGCCTACCTCTTTAGTAGTGAAAAATGGTTCAAAAATTCTCTCCAAAATTTCAGGTGACATACCCGTTCCTGTATCGGAGACAGTAATGGTACTATAGGGGCCCACTAAAGCATCAAGATTCATCCGAGCGTAATTTTCATCAATGAACAAATTTTCAGCACAGATACTTAAAGTCCCGCCATTGGGCATGGCATCACGGGCATTGATTACTAAGTTTATCAGTACCTGATGGAGTTGAGTTGCATCTGCATAGACAGTCCAAAGGGTAGGCGATACATCAGTATAGATTTCGATTGACTTAGGAAATGTCCGTGTAGCAATCTGTTCAATTTCTAAAAGTAAGTGTCTAGGTTGCAAAGGGACGGGCTGACCTTCGATGCCTCGCGCAAAAGACAGTACTTGCTTAACTAAATTAGCTGCACGTTTAGCACTATTTTTCAGTTCTGAAAGCAATATCTGACTGTATTGGTCAGGATTTTTTTGAGCCAATAATTCAGCGACCATCAGCACGGGTGCTAATGCATTGTTGAGGTCGTGAGCAATACCGGAAGCTAGCGTCCCAATACTCTCCAATCGTTGAGCGCGAAGAAACTGCGCTTCAAGTTGTTTTTTATTTGTAATATCAGTATTGACGACAAGAATTGATTTCGGTTGTCCTGCTTCATCGCGTACCAGCGTCCAACGACTTAATACAATAATTTTCTGTCCTGATTTGGTGACTTGATGCAACTCGCCAGACCATTTACCTTCTTTGACTACAGTATTTTCATTTTCTGAGGGCGAACGCGAAGTTTTTTTAGACAAAAGCTTGTTAGCTTTTTTTCCAAGAGCCTCTTTTTCCAGCCACCCGTACAGATGTTCAGCGCTTTTATTCCAAAATGAAATATGGTTCTCTATATCTTTAACAAAAATAGCATCTGTTGCCACATCGAGCAGGGCTGCTTGTTCCAAGATTTTCTGTTCGGACTGCTTGCGCTGTGCCAGTTCGGTTTGAAGCTGCTCGAAGAGTGTTGATTGCTCAATGGTGATTGCAACCTGCATTACCAATGAAGAGAGCAAATTGATATCTGACTGCTGCCACTGTCGTGGTGACGTACATTGATTAACGGCTAACAATCCCCACAACTCTTCCTTTTGCAAAATCGGAACTATCAAATTAGCCCGGATATGGAGTTGAGTTAGTAAACGGATGTGGCACTCAGATAAACCTGCTGTATAAATATCCTCTGTAACTTGAACTCGGCCCTGTTGATAAAGTTGCCAGCCACAATTTTTCCTAAAAAAGGAGTCTTTAATTTTCCTTCCTACAATAGGCAAACAATCAGAATTTACAGATTCTGCTATCACAACACCGCTCCTATCTGCTTTGAAGCGATAAATGAATACCCGATCTGCTTGCAGAAACTGACAAACTTCAGACACAGTAGTGTTAAGAATCTCATCCAGTTTTAAAGACTGGCGGATACGCTGGGCAATCTCTGCTGTTAGTTGTTCCCGTTTCCTTTGCTCTGGCACTGTATCTTGTTCAGTATCGAGAGTTTCATACTGGTGCAGAGTTTCCAGCTTTGTTACTTCATCATTTGGCAGTGGAGCTTTCATTTGATTGTTACGGTCAGAGTATTTGGCTGGATAATAGAGATAAATAGTGCAATAAAAAACTTAATAGAATAATTTGTCTCCGTACAGAGTCAAATGAGTACAAATAATTTTGCCTGACTATTTATTAATAAATCTAAGTAAATACATTTCAACCTTTAACTGAAATTGTTGAGTAAGGCTTGATTAATATGGCGCTAATTCTGCCACTTGCAACGTAGTTTATTGTTAGCTTACCCTTTAAAATTGGCGAAGGTATTGTTCTTGAGGAAGATTTTCTATGAAAGCAAGGTTTTATTTAATTTGCGATACTTTGGAAGTTATTGGTCTAAATCTCGTCGTGCTAATGCTTGAATTTAAGTTCGCAGTGCGGCGACTTCTGCTTGCAGGGCTTGAATTGATTTTGCACCTGCCAGTTCTGCTTGATCATTCTCGGCATCCTGATCAACAAAAAATACTGCTAGCGTTGCCGTTGCATAACCACAGACCGCGATCGCATAAGGTTAAAAATTAAATATCTTAGTAAAACTTGTACAAGTTATACACCAATCAAACGCTCGGTTAAACATGATTTCTAACATGAGAGTGTCATACTAACCTTTATCAACAAATTGACAAAGTTTAGTGAAATATATGCTTAATAAAGCTTTATTAACGAGTCCTCGCAAATTGAGTATATCTACAACAATCAGTCAATCGATGATGAGTAAGCATTTTTGCCCTAACTGTTCAGACGTTTTACTCCGTCATGTGCGTTTGGGAAAACTTTACTGGCGCTGTAGTTACTGCTATCAGGAAATGCTCGTTTAGAAAACGGGGGTGGTGCGCTAACGTGCCATCAGCACGACAACTGATCGCTCCCCAGCAAGATATTCAAGAGATGCAATTAATGGCGCAGTTTTCAAATCGGAGAAATCTTGAGGAGATGGCAAAGCAGTATCTACAATTTGATGCCAGCCTTCTCCACTACTCAAAAGTGGTAGTTCAAATGTCAACGGCTGCCAATAAGCATTGAGGATAATATATAGATGCTCATTAAATTTTGGGTGACGGAGGGTGAATGCTAGACTACGAGAATCATTCCCCCAATCAGGCTGCTCTAGTTTTGTGCCATGCCAGACGATGTTTGGCCGATGAGAGCCATCGGTAAGACTGAGAACTTTTTCTTGCCGAAAGATTCTTAAGGATTGGATAAACTGAATTAGTCCTCGGACAAATCGCAATAAATCTTTGTGTTTTTCGATACTGCTCCAGTCAAACCAACTCAGTTCATTGTCTTGGCAGTAACCATTGTTATTCCCCTTTTGCGATCGCCTAATTTCATCTCCCATGAGCAACATCGGCGTTCCTTGGGAACATAAAAGGATGGTGAAGAAGTTTTTGATTTGTCGCAAGCGCAGTATTTCGATTTCTGCATCGTCCGTAACCCCCTCTACGCCACAATTCCAACTATTGTTGTCCTTTGTGCCGTCACTGTTATTTTCCCCATTGGCTTCGTTGTACTTGTAGTTGTAAGAAACTAAATCATTTAAGGTGAAACCATCGTGACAGGTAATAAAGTTAATACTATGATTCGGTTCGTAGTCTGATCGTGAGTAGATATCTGGGCTAGCCATGACGCGAGCAGCTAATCGGCTTACTATACCGCGATCGCTTTTCACAAAACAGCGCACATCATCGCGGTAGGGGCCATTCCATTCTGCAAAGCGATCGCTCCCTGCGACAAACTTTCCTACCTGATATAGTCCAGAGGCATCCCAGGCTTCCGCAATCACCTTGGTTCCCGCCAAAACTGGGTCTGTTTCGATCGCCCAGAGAACAGGTGAATCGGCAAAAGGCTGACCTAATTTGCTCCGAGATAAGACAGATGCTAAATCAAAACGGAAACCGTCTACGTGCATTTCTGCCACCCAGTAATACAAACTATCTAAAATCATCCGCGTAACCATCGGATGATTCGCTTTCAAAGTATTACCGCAACCACTGTAATTACTATATTCAGCTTGGTTTGGCTCCAGAAGGTAATAAGCTTGGTTGTCTAATCCCTTAAATGACAATGTTGGCCCATTGTGATTACCTTCTGCCGTGTGGTTAAAGACAACATCTAGAATTACCTCAATCCCGGCGCGGTGAAGGGCTTTGACCAGATCACGAAATTCATTTATGGGATCTAAGCGATCGCTACGGGAACTATAATGGCTGTGGGGTGCAAAGAAGCTGATCGTACTGTAGCCCCAGTAGTTCTTGTGACTAGGACGTGCATCATTAGGATCAAACTGATGAATTGGTAGCAATTCAACTGCGGTTATTCCCAATTCCTGCAAATAAGGAATTTTCTCAATCAGTCCTGCATACTTACCGCGCTTTTCGGGAGACACACCAGAGGAGGGGTGATGAGTAAAACCATCTACGTGCAGTTCATAAATGACTGTTGTCGCATAGGGAATCCGTAGGGGAAGATCCCCCTCCCAGTCGTAGGTTTTGGGATCATCTGCTACCACAGCCCGTAGTGCTTGGGCGCAATTATCCTTACCAAAACAGCTAGCAGCTTCACGACTATAATTATCCCAACCTACTACTGCTCGCGCATAGGGATCAAGTAATACCTTACTGCTATCAAACCTTAGTCCTTGATCTGGTGCATAAAGTCCATCCGCCCGATAAGCATAAACCTGCCCAGCAGCAATATCTGATACCAAGATATGCCAATAGTAGAAGGTTTTGTTATGCTTTTTGTGTAGCTGAATTACACGGCTGGGTTGGGGTGAATTTGGCTCATCAAAGAGCAATAATTCCAGTCCAGTGCAGCTTTTAGAGAATACCGAAAAATTGACACCATTAGGGGTAAATGTAGCGCCAATTGGAAAAGGTTGACCTGGCAAAATATTAGGAAGCATTTTGGTAAAAATGGACATAACAAATCATAATTAGGTTATTGAAGAAGGCAGAAGGCTTTTATGTTTCGTTCAGATGGGGATTCAAACCCAAAGAGTTCGAGGAACAAGAGGGTTTGGGGTTATCTCCCAGCCCCGGTGTGTGGTCGGAATGTGAGATTAAAACGCGAGCTAACGACTTTGTTGGTCTTGGGATTGGAATTTAGACTAAAAGCGATATGAAAGAACGCAAATCAAATGGAATTAGAGATTAAAAATATATCGTCAACAATCTCTATATACCCATTTTGATGAAAACTATGTGGGTAGATATACACCTTTACAATTCCTGTTTGCTCCAGTGTACTGCTTTGAAGCAAGCGATGCCTGCGGCGGTAAACTACGCTCTCTTGTGTGTAACCTTGACTCGCTTGAATATCTGAACTACATTACTTACCAAAAGTATCTTAGTTGACA
>CAZZZY010000464.1:0-5466 GCA_964658545.1 uncultured Acetobacteraceae bacterium
CTTTGCTAACACACCCTACGTGTATTTCAGAAATCAAATACTAGTCCTATATATGTCTGTCGTCAAGAAAAAACATCTATAACTTCTGATTATTTAACTATGGGAATAATTCATTCGACGGAAGGAGGTAAGCAAGTAAATAAGTTTTTATCTTTAGTTATTAGGGAATGAAAAGAAAATTTTTGAGGTTAAATATATATGGTTCTCTACAAACTAGAAGATTTTGAGCCTAACTATCGGGATGCCTTGGAAGGTAACGACCTAAAGGGGCTTGGGGTTTATACACAAGGAACTGATGAGAAAATTGGCACTGTCAGCGATGTTTTAGTTGATGAAGAAGGTCATTTTCGCTATCTAGTCGTTGACTTAGGCTTCTGGATTTTTGGTAAAAAAGTATTACTACCAATTGGTCGTGCCCGTATCGACTACAATGCTGATCGCGTCTACACAGTTGGCTTGACTAGAGAGCAAGCAGAAGATTTACCTGAGTTCAATGAACGCCAAACCCTTGATTACGATTATGAAGAACGGGTGCGTGGGGTATATCGTCAACCCACAGATTACGCCCTTCCTGTAGCTTCAGCACCATTAGATCCTTTAGCACCACCTGTAGCTCTACCTGTAGTACCATTGGATGCAACACCCACTGCTGCCCGTGATAATTATAGTTATGAGGGTGAGCCTTCTTTATATGGCTTAAATGAGCAAGACCATCAAACTTTGAGATTGTATGAAGAACGGTTGATTGCCAGTAAACGCCGCCAAAAAACTGGAGAAGTAACGATTGGTAAGCGTGTTGAGACTGATACTGCCCGGGTCGCAGTACCAATAGAAAGAGAGCGAGTTGTGATTGAACGTGTAACTCCAGCAGATGCGGGTACTGCCATTTCTGGGCGCGATGCAGACTTCCGTGAAGGTGAAGTTGCTCGTTTAGAAATCCACGAAGAAACTCCTGATATTCGTAAAGAAGCATTTTTGCGTGAAGAAGTCAGAGTTAGAAAAGTGGTGGAGCAAGACACAGTTGAATCTCAAGAAACCGTCCGTCGTGAAGAGTTAGATGTGAATTCTGGTAATCTTCCGATTGAAGAGCGCTAACTAAACATAGTCATTAGCTAGTAACTAATGACTAATAATTATTTCAACACAGTACAGGTAAGGCTGTTAAATTAGCTTTACCTGTGTGCTTGTAATAGCTGAGAATGAGCAATACATTTAATTTGGCTAAGTAGAAAGCAGTTCATCAACTTTGCATATTTATGAATAGCCAACCGATGACCAAAAACATTGGACAGGCAAACTGGAACTCTGGTACTAACTCCTCAATAGCAGATTTGAAAAAGAAGGTGAAGGATTTTGCTGTTTTCGATCAGCAAGGTCAGCTAGTAGGAGTAGTTTATGATTTAATTGTGGATGCTAATCGCCGCCTAAACCTAGTTATATCTAACCAAGTGAATCAACTAGTCGATAAACATCCTTCTTTATTTCGATTGCAGAGTCAGAGAATCAAAAAAATCGACAAGCCGACTAAATCTGTTTTCATAGACTTAAACAAATCAGAAATTGAGTATATGCCTGAATATTTAGAAACAGAAACACCAGGCGATGTCTACAACGGGCTAACCCTACGCAACTCAACTGAGCAATTAGCCAATAATCAAACTAAAGATAGCGCAGTTGAACCAGTAAATTTAGAAGAGGTTAGTGAAGAACAGATTATTCGTCTCTTAGAAGAACGACTAGTTGTTGAAAATAGTAAACGAAAAGTTGGTGAGGTGATTGTTCGCAAAGTTATCGAAACCCGAATGGTACAAGTTCCTGTCCGGCGTGAAAAGCTGATTGTGGAACAAATTAGCCCAGAACACAAACAACTCGCAGAAATTGATTTAAGTCAAGGGGAAATTGCTGGCGTTGACTTGACTGGTGTAAAAAAACTTGAAGTTAGACATTTTGACAATGGTTTAACGGTAAGCGGTGAATTTAGCTCGCCTAAGACTGCTAGTTTATTGTTGAATGCGATCGCACTAGAGCGAAATCACGGCTGCAAGCAGGTGCGTGTTACCATTACTGTTGAAGATGAGTCACACCAGAAAAAATACCAGGAGTGGTTTGACCGTTGTTCTCAAGGTCAATCACCAAAACCGGAAAAATAAGTTTCTAGCAGATAAATTTAGTAGGGTGGGCATTGCCCACCCTATTTTTTTACTGATTTTAAGAGAAGAAAGTTGAAATTTCCCTTTCCTGGTGGGTAAGTTGAATGTCTCTAAAGCAACTTAATTTACAATACTAAGCAGTTGCCGTTGTTTTGGCTACTTACAATGAAATTTCGACTGAAGAGACTTTCACGGAAGAAACAACAGCGTCTGATTCCACCTATTCAGATTCAAGTTCAAAATGGAAAATTTGAGATTACAGGTATGGGTGTATGGCATTCCTACTGGCGCGACCCCTACCATTTGCTGCTAACGATTCCCTGGACTGGCTTTCTGTTCCTGGTTTGTACTTTCTATATAAGTCTTAATGCTCTATTTGCCCTCGCTTACTTGATGGGAGGAGATTGTATTGCCAACGCCCGACCCGGCTCTTTTTTAGATGCCTTTTTCTTTAGTGTGCAAACCCTAGCAACCATCGGCTATGGGGCAATGTATCCTAAAACAACCTATGCCAACATTATTGTCACGATTGAAGCAATGATCGGTTTGGTGGGAATTGCTGTGATGACAGGACTAGCCTTTGCTCGATTCTCCCGACCCACAGCCCGGGTGCTTTTTAGCCGTGTTGCTGTAATTACACCTCATGATGCGATGCCGACTCTCATATTTCGCAGCGCTAATCAGCGTCGCAATATGATTCTGGAGGCGCAGATGCGAGTCTACTTAATGCGCGACGAAGTAACCCTAGAAGGGCAGTTCATGCGTCGGTTCTACGATCTCAAACTGCTGAGGAACCAAACACCTAGCTTCACGTTAAGTTGGTCAGTGATGCATGTCATTGATGAGTTTAGTCCTCTATATGGGATGACACCAGAATCGTTAACCCAGACGAATACTATACTGATTGTCTCTTTGAGTGGCATTGATGAAACGGTTGCACAGGTTGTCCATGCCCGTCATAGTTATGCTGCTAATGAAATTTTGTGGAACAATCAATTTGTCGATATCTTCTACCACACATCCGATGGATATCGCTACATTGATTACAACCGCTTTCACGATGTTTTGCCTTTAGATGAAACGCTTTGAATGCTTAAAAGTTACTCGGAAATCTGATTGAGTGGTGGTTGTAAGGCTTTAACAACAACCCGACCATTTTCAACGACAGTGCAACTCTTAACTATGCTTTTGCCGTGGTTAACTGGCACGTCCTGGCACTGGTTTTGGTAGGAGACATTTTGCTCCTGTTGTTGGTTGAGGACTACAACACAACAGGTGCAGGAGGCGAAAGACATATTACGTATTTTGATCACTATATTAATAATTATGGCGCTACTGGTTCTGTTTGGCTAAAAAATTGTCAGAATTCAGGAGCGGAGCCGGAGACGCTCCGCCTCCGGTCAATGAAGAGGACAAGGGGCAGGGGGCAGGGGGGAGAACCTTACAAGGGTAGGGATTTTGTACTTGGTCAATGAGCGCCTAACGCACAGTTATATAACACGGTGCGTTAGGCTAAAGCCGTAACACACCCTACTTTTTGATTTACTTTAGCTATTAGGCAGGTTGAGGTAGTTGAATCTCAGGGCTTATCTTCTTAAACTGCGGGGGTCGAGGGCATCTCTGAGTCCATCACCGAGTAAGTTGAATGCTAGCACTGTGAGGATAATCAGCACAGCCGGCGGCCAGATTAACCAAGGTTGCAGCACCAAAATCGAAGCATTGCTAGCCAGAGAAAGCATATTTCCCCAAGAGGGGTCTGGTTGTTGAATTCCCAAGCCGATGAGACTCAGTATCGCCTCTGAGCCAATAAAGCTGGGAATTGCAAGAGTAGCAGAGATAACTACATAACTAGCCGTTTGCGGCAAAACGTGGCGGAGGATGATATAAAGTGGATTCCCGCCCATTGCGCGGGCAGCTTGAACAAATTCTCGCTCTTTAATTGATAGTACCTGTCCCCGAATGACCCGTGCTAAACCAGCCCAGCTAATAACCGAAGTAATCACCACAATCAGCAAAAAGCGCTGGGTACTGCTTAAACCAGCTGGTAAGACTGCCCCCAACGTCACCAAAAGATAAATACTAGGAAAGGTCATTAGCACTTCTGCCAAACGCATAATGACGCTATCAGTCACACCGCCGAAATAGCCGGAAATTCCACCGATGAGCAAACCGAGGGGATAGGTAATGATAATGCCAAAAATCCCGATAAACATACTGATGCGACCGCCATGCAGCAAGCGACTGAATTCGTCGCGGCCTTGGTCATCAGTGCCCAATATGTTGACTTTTGCGCCAGTTGTTGTGCCAAATAAATGCCAGTTTAAGGGAATACCAGGAAAGATTGTGACTTCATCCCACTTCGGAGGTAGTGGCAAACTCATCTGCAACAATCGGTATTCTGAACCTGAGACAAATAGACGCAGGGGTGATGACTTTTTGAAGTCTACAATGAGTTTGCGATCGCCTGTTTCTAAATTAGTGTCTCCCTGAGTCGTGGGGTAAACATGGGGCCCGATAAACTGTCCTGACTCAGAAACCCAGTGTATTTTAGTTGGTGGCAGCAGTGAACCATTAGGTTGTGAGGCGTAGGGGTCATAAGGAGCCACAAAATCTGCTGCAATTACTGCTATGTAGAAAATTAATAGCAAGATTGCCCCAAATCGTGCTACAGGATTTTTCTTTAGTCGTCGCCACCAATCCATAGTAGTTAGGAGTTATGATTAAAGTTTTATCTTAATTCATAACTCATAATTCTCAACTTCTAACTCTGCCAATTTTGGATTTTGAATTTTCAATTTTGGATTGAAGGAAAAATCTAAAATCTCAAATCCAAAATTGAATAACTTCTAACTCGCAACTCCTAACTTCTCTAAATAGCGCCGCTGTTCTTGCTGTTGTTTTTCGTGTTCTACAACAAACACGTTTGAGTAGAGATTAGCCAGAATTTGTTTGCCCTGTTGTGTCAATGATAGGTAATGCAGTCCCTCTTGGATATAGGGATAGACACCATTCCAGTAAAATTTAGCGTAGTTGTTACGTAGATCCGCAGGGGTTTTATAGCCCAAAACTTTATTTACACCAGTTTCTTCAAACTCGTAAAATAAAGAAGTAATTTTCTTTAAGTAACGCGGGTCGCTTAGTTGACCAATCAAATCCGCAGCCCGGACTAATCCGGCAAAGCACTTTGTATCTTGATGATCTTCCGCCGCCGGCACGGGAAATCGAGTCAATTCAATATTGCTCTTAATTGCCTCAGCATCTATTAACTTGTGACCTCCAAAACGCTCATCAATAAAAAGCTTGGCTCGATCAACAT
>CAZZZY010000465.1:0-2220 GCA_964658545.1 uncultured Acetobacteraceae bacterium
ATTGGGCATTGTTATTCTTCTTCTACCCCTTTGCTCCTCATCTCCCCACTCCCCAGCTAAGATGTCACCAAATCGCCATTACGGGTAAACTTCTGACAATGCAACTCACTATCTTGCTGGACGCATAGCGAAAACCATCTGATATGACTCCAGTAGGTGTTGATGTTGTTGTTAATTTTGCGTTTTTTCTTGGAAAGGCGTTGTCTGACGACTTCATTAGGGCAAAGAATTTCTAACGTACCCGTACCATCTTCGTAATTGACGATGCGAAATAGACAGTCTTGTAATATAGCACGGCTGCTGCTGTCGAAGAACCGCTTAAATCGCTGTAGCTTTTCCCCTTCAGTAATTTGGCTGATAGGTTTTATTTTCAAGAAATCTTCATCCTCTAAGTCAAAGTCATCATCTTCAAAGTCGTAGGGGTTAATCATTTTCAGCATCCACTAGGCGACCTGGGATCATGGTAACTCTGTGTGGGGATAAGAGGAGAAGGATGGAAGCAAGGTAGAAGAACTTTAATACGTCTTACTTGGTGTACGCATTTAGATTTATTCAGTTGCTCAGGTGTAGTTCGCGTAGAGCTATAATTTGAGACAAAAGATTCCACACTGGAAGCATGACTACAGTAGCAATATTGCCAATCTTTGATGCCGATGGTGAGAAAACTTATCGCGCCATTGCAGGGGATAAGCACTCTGTTGGCAAAACTGCGGGGCAAGCCCTAGATGCGTTAACTACTCAGTTAGGTAAAACGGAGTTCACCGCCCTACTTGTCATTCAAAACTTTAGCCCTGACCCGTTTTTTAGCGCTAAACAACAAAAACGGTTATCGGAATTGATGAGTTTATGGCGGTCAGCACGAGATCAGGGGCAAGCATTGCCACCAGAGCAACAAGCAGAACTGGATACTTTGGTTGAGGCTGAATTAAGAGCAGCAACAGCGCGAACAGCCGCATTGATACAGCAGAAGAGTTCATGAATCGGTATTACACTGCGATCGCACAACGAGCTAACCATCGTTGTGAGTACTGCCAAGCCCCTGAACTAATCTTTAATTTTCCGTTTGAGGTTGAGCATATCATCCCGCTCTCTCGGCAAGGTGAAAATGATGAAGCAAATTTAGCCCTTGCGTGTCGCTCCTGTAATCTCCGTAAAGGAATTCGGATTAGTGGCATTGTGCCTGGTTTTAACACTGAAGTTAGTTTCTTTCATCCAAGACATGATAAGTGGAGTGAGCATTTTCAGGTTGATACTCAATCTGGCAAGATTATGGGCATTACTTCCTCTGGAAAAGTCACTATAGAATATTTGGAGATGAACAGCGGTTCTCAAGTAGCAGCTCGACAATTATGGATTCGCTTGGGTTTGTTTCCGTAGTCGTACAGCACAGCAATAACACTTCAGGTATAGCGTTAAGTGCAATGAACAAGAATCGCACATAGGAAAATTGGAACTAGGGGAAAATACCACTTTTACAAGACGTGAACACCGATCTAGGCGATCGCTCCGCTCTTCATACAATATCTATGTGAGAACAGAAATTTTCTTGACTTGGTGTTCTGGTAGTAGCCTACGACAAGCTACTGCGCCTCTACGTTCCTGAAAAAGCCTATGCAACCTACTAATCCTAACCAATTTACAGAAAAAGCCTGGGAAGCGATCGCCCATACCCCCGATATTGTTAAACAATATCAACAACAGCAAATTGAAAGCGAACACCTGATGAAAGCTTTGCTAGACCAAGATGGTCTAGCAACTGGGATTCTCACTAAGGCGGGTGTTAACCTCCAAAAACTGCGCGATCGCACCGAACAATTTTTTCAACGTCAGCCAAAAGTATCGGGTAATAGTACCTCAGTATACTTGGGACGCAGCTTAGATACACTTCTAGATCGAGCAGATGTGTATCGCAAGGAGTTTCAAGACGAATATATTTCAATTGAACATTTATTGCTGGCTTACGCTAAAGATGACCGCTTTGGCAAAGCTTTATTCCAAGAATTCGGTTTAGACGAAGGCAAGCTAAAAGATATTATTAAACAAGTTCGGGGGAGCCAAAAAGTGACCGATCAAAATCCAGAAGGCAAATACGAAGCACTGGAAAAGTATGGGCGTGACCTCACAAAAGCTGCCCATGAAGGTCTACTTGACCCAGTGATTGGGCGAGATGATGAGATTCGCCGCACTGTGCAGGTATTGCAGCGGCGCACCAAGAACAAT